>DASYRS010000092.1:0-5529 GCA_036004205.1 Dongiaceae bacterium | reverse complement strand
GGGCGCTGCATCAACCGGATCGATCGCGGCTTCACATTGGACGGCAAGCACTACACGGTGCCGGTCAATGAAGGCGATCACGTTCATCTGCATGGCGGGCCGAACGGATTCTCGAAGCGCGTGTGGCGCCTCACCGGCAGCACGGACAGTGCGGCGACCCTGGAACTGACGTCGCCGGATGGCGATGCGGGCTATCCCGGCACCCTGACCGCGCGCTGTACGTACGCGATCGAGGGCCCCGGCACGCTGACCATCACGCTGGCGGCGACCACCGACGCGCCGACCATCGCCAATCTCGGCCACCATTCGTATTTCACGCTGCAGCCCGGCAGCGACGTGCGCGACCATCGCATGATGGTGGCGGCGGATTTCTACACGCCGCTCGACCGCTATCTGATCCCGACCGGCGAAATCGCGAGCGTCGCAAGCACCGCCTACGATTTTCGCAAGCTGCGTCCGATCCGGGCCGAAACCCCTTCAGGCTACGACATCAATTTCGTGCTGAACCAGGGCTGGCTGGCGCACGCCAAGCCAGCCGAGCTGCCGGTCGCGGCGCGCCTGGTCTCGCCGGCCGGCGATCTGGCGATGGACCTGTCGACGACGGAGCCCGGCTTGCAGTTCTACGAAGGCATCCGGCTACCCGCCTCCGACGATGCGTACGAAGGCGAGCCGCATCTGCCCTATCGCGGCCTGTGCCTGGAGCCGCAGCGCTTCCCCGATGCCATCAACCGCCCGCACTTCTCCCCGGTCGTGCTGCGGCCGGGCGAGACCTATCGGCAGGTGACCGTGTTCAAGTTCGGGCGGCCGCGGGAATAGCAGCGCACAAGTCGGCAGAAATCACCGGGTCGCGACACTGCATGTCGGCCCGGTGATGACGAAAGAAAGCGAGACTAGGACGCCCCTACCCCTCGGACCAATGGTCGAGGATGACTTGGGCGGCGCGCTTCGCCTGCAAGGCGGCCTCGCGGTTGCCCTCGGCCGCCGCGATGGTGGAGCCCTTCATGAGCATGTGCCAGATGTCGCAAAATACCGGCGCATCCTTGATGTCCGCCTGGGCCGCCAGATCGCGCACAAAGGCGCGCACCTTCGCCAGATGACCCGCCGCCGCAATGTGCAACGGATTGTCCGACTGATACTCCAGCAACACATTGATGAAGGAACAGCCTTCGAAATCCTCGATCTGGAACCAGTCATGATAGGCATCGAAGATCGCCAGCAGCCGCTCTCTTGGGCCGCTGGCGCGGGCGCTGACTTCACGGATCAACCAGTCTTCGGTCCACAGTGCTTCGCGCCGATCCAGGAACGCGAGCACAAGGTCTTGCTTTGATTTGAAATGGCGATAGAGCGTCATCTTGGCGACGCCGGACCGCTCGATAATAGCGTCCACGCCAACCGAGCGCGTGCCTTGATGCGCGAACAGGGCATAAGCTGCCTCTAAAATCCGTTCGCGTGCGTCTTGTCGCCCCATCGTCCTGATGGCTTCCGAATTGCCGTGCAAAGGATACTCCACTGCTGGCCAGTTCGCGCAGCAGGACGTCAATATCCCAATGTGTACGGTCTTGGCTATGATGTTTGTCGCATTACCGTGGTGTGAGGATGTATAGGAGTGTGTTTTAGACAGACTAGTTTGTATCGGAACAATTAACTCAAATCGTTCTAATCAGGGAGTGCCAACCATGCCGCGCCTGCAAACATCGTTCCTGTTCGACCTCGACGGTACATTAGTGGACAGTGTGTACGAGCACGTCCTGGCTTGGCGCGACGCACTGGACGAGGAGGGCATCGAGCTGTCGGTGTGGCGTGTGCACCGCAAGATCGGCATGAGCGGCGGGCTGTTTACCAACATGCTGTTGCGCGAGACCGGGCTCGATATCAGCGAGGAGCGGGTCAACCGCCTGCGCCGCCTGCACGCCGAGGCGTATCTGAAGCGCGCGCGCAAGATCCCGCCGCTGCCCGGCGCGAAGGAGCTGCTGGCCTATCTGACCGAAGCGAAAATTCCATGGGCCATCGCCACCAGCGGGCGGATGGAAACCGCGCGGCCGGTAATCGAGAATCTGGGCGTCGATTTCGACCGCGTGCCGGTCGTCACGCGCGACCAGGTCAAGTATGCCAAGCCCGATCCGGACCTGTTCCTGGAAGCCGCCGAGCGGCTGAAGGTCGATATCAGGACCGCGTGCGTGGTGGGCGACAGCATCTGGGACATGCTGGCGGCGCGGCGCGCCGGCGCGCTCGGCATCGGCCTGCTCTCCGGCGGCTATGGCAGCGACGAGTTGGAGCGCAGCAGCGCCTACCGGGTGTTCGAGGACCCCGCCGATCTGCTGCATCACATCGACGAGGTCGGCGGGCGGCGCTGATCAGCGCGGCGCGCTTGGCCCTAAGGCGCGCGCAGCGGGACCGAGAGGTACTTGCCGAACTCCTCGACGAAATGGCAGCTCACCCGCGCATGGACGCGGCCCTGGCGGTCGTCGAACACCATGGTCGGGGAGAACGGCAGCGCCGGCGTATGCCAGACGCCGGGATGGAAGTAGAGGCCACGCGTGCCGTCGCAATAGAAGCCAACGAATTTGTCCGGTGTGAGGTCGTCGCCCGGCAAGGCGAGCGGCACGATGAAGGGGCTGCGCTCCTTCGGGAAAAACAACTGGCCGCCATCGGGATGATAGTTGGCGTGCCACACCAGCACGCGCGAGCGATCCGGCCGTTCGATCTCTTCCGACGCCTGTTTCGGGTCGCGCGTCCATCCGATCAGATAGCTGTCATTGACCGCTTCGTTCTGGCCGTAGAGCACCTCGCCCTTCCAGTAGAACGAGAACTGGCCTTCGGTGGTGCCGCCCTCATCGCCGGTATCGGGATCGACCGGCCGCCAGCCTTGCGCGGGCCAGCGCACGATCTCGATCTTCGCGGTGGCGAAATCGTCGACCAGCAGGCCGTAGCCTTTCAGCGTCTCGGGCGTCGCCGCGACGATGGGAATTTCATGGCAGTCGAACGGTTTGTCGTAGTTTGGCGCGAGCCTGCGAACCATCTTGTCCCCCGATCTCAGCGAGATGAGAAAGACTTGCGCATTTTGTAGATCGGTTCGCTCTTGTTTCCGCCATAACTGGCTTTCCGGACGACCTCGTATCCATTTGCCAAGTAAAAATCCTTGGCGGTGACGGTCGCGTCCAGCCAGATCCGCTCGCACCCGAGTTTCCTGAGCGAGGCTTCGGCGAAGCCGAGCAAGCGAGACCCGAGGCCCTTTCCGAGGTAATCCTTGTGCACGTAGATCCGCGACAGCTCGCCGTCGAAGGTGTGTTCGCAGAAACCGACGATCCTGCCCAGATCGAACGCGACCCATCTCTTGCAGCGATCGGTGCTGGCGCGCAGGCTCGCCGCGCTCACCCGCGCGGCCCAGCCGCGAATGACCTCTGCCGAATAGTCGCGTGAATTGACGTGGCGGATGGTATGCCGGCGCAGGCGCGCGATCGCCGCGCAATCCTTGTCGCGCGCCAATCGTATCGCGATCGCCATCAAGCTTTCATTGCCAGCGACTTGCGGTACTTCTCGGCGTCCCAATCGAGCAGCGCGAGCTCCTCGTCCGCCGGCAGATAGCTGATCTCCGCCTCGGCCGGCAGGCGCTCGGCCACCAGCGCCAGGCAGACCAGCATCGCCTCAGCGCCCAGCAAGATGTCCGAGCGCACGATCGCACCGGCACCCGGCACCAGCAGCGCGACCGGCGGCGGCAGGTTCGCCGTGGTGTTGACGGCGAGGATGTCGGCAATGCGCTCGCCTTCGGCCACGGCGCGCATGGCCGGCCCCAGAAACACGACATGATCGGGATAAAGCGAGCCGGCGGTTACGATGGCAAGGCTGCGCGGGTCGGTGGCGAGGCGGTGGCAAGCCTCGTCCGCCGCGGGACGATAATCGGTGCCGCGGCAGAGAGCCGCCAGCGCGGCAACATCGCCGCCCGGCGCAGGCCGCGCGGGCAGATGCAGCCGCCGCTCCACCTCGTGGACCAGGGCCTCGGCCGTCGCGCAATCCTCCGCCCCGACCAGCAGGCCGTGATTGCCGAGGATCAGCACGTCCGGCTTCTGCCGCGCCGTCGCTTCCGCCACCACCTGGCTCAAAGGCAGGCCCGGCCGCCGATAGGGCACGCGCGCCCACGCCAGTCCTTTCAGGCGCAGCGCCAATTCGCTTTCGACGCCCATGCAGGCGGCCCAGGCGATGGTATTGACGGCGTGGACATGCAGCACCACGCGATGCGGCAGCAAGGCATGCAGCGACGTCTCGATCGATGGGCGCAGTTTCGCGGCTGGGTCGGCGACCGGCATCTTCTCGATGCCATCCTTCAATGCGCGCAAGGCGCCGGGCAGATCGACGGGCACGAAGATGTCGCGCTTTCCCGCCTCGGCCAGCCAGGCGCCGGAGGCCTTGACCCACAGCACGCCGCCCTGCTTCAGCGAGGTGTTGCCACCGGCGCCCTGCACCAGGGTGATGTCGCTGCCGACGCGGGCCGAGACGTCGCGCAGGGCCTGGAGTTCCGCCGGTGGCGTCATCGTCTCATCCTCACCAAGTCAGCCGCGGGATCGCCCAATGGGGCACGCGCATCGGATCGCCCGCCAGATCGCGGATCGTCGCAGGCAGGTCGCGCGCACCCACCAGCGCCTTGGCATGCACGCCGGATGTGATCAGGGCCGTCAGCATCCCGGCCCCCCGGCCGCCTTCGATATCGTGATCGAGGGAATCGCCAATCACCAACACCCGCTCCGGCTTTGCGTTGCCCAATTGCCGCAGGGCCGCCGCAAAAATCGCGGGATGCGGCTTGCCGACGTAATGCACCGTGCCGCCCAGCTCGGCATAGAGCCGAGCCAGGGCACCGGGGGCCGGCAGCAGGCCGCGCGCGGTGAACATGGTGAGGTCGGGATTGGCGCACAGCATCGGCAGGCCGCGCGCGGCGAATGTTTCCAGCTCCTCGCGCCAATCCTCCGGATTGGTGCTGAGATCGTCGAGACCGGCGAGCCAGATGAAATCGGCGCGCGCCGGATTGGTGACGGCGACGAAATCGAGCCCTTCGATCATCGAAAGCGCATTGCCGCGCGCGATCAGCAGCGCATGGCGGCCGAGCTTGTCGAAGGGCGGCGCCGAGCGGTCGTGCAATCCATGCCACACCACCTCGCCGGAGGTGAGCACGCCGTCATGCTCGCGGGGGCCGAGGCCCAGATCGGCGAGGCGCTCGGCATTGTCGTCGGAGCGGCGGCCGGAGTTCGAGAGGATCAGCACGCGCTTGCCGGCCTTGCGCAAGGTCCGGACGCAATCGCGCGCTTCGGAGAACACCGCCTTGCCTTCGTGCAAAGTGCCCCATTGGTCGAGCAGCACGTGATCGAAGCGGTCGGCAATCTCGCCGAGGCCGGCGATGGAGGCGGTGGCGAGCGGGCTCATGGCGGGCCGCCATGCAGCGCGAGCAAGGCGGTGCCGAAGCTGGCTTCGGTCTCCTGCGCCACGCTGACCGGCACATGCAATGTGCGCTGCCGGATCTCGGTCCAGGCCGTATTGCGT
>DASYRS010000091.1:0-2245 GCA_036004205.1 Dongiaceae bacterium | reverse complement strand
CCAGGCCGGAGCGCGCCATGATCTCCAGGATCGCAACTGTGCCGAGGCGGATCGGCACCATCACGCCAAGCGCCAGAAACAACCCAAGGAAGATGTTGCCGCGGAACCGGTATTCTGTGAGGGCAAAGGCCGCCATTGCGCCGAACAGCAGGATGAAAAAGATCGACCCCACCGTGACGATCATGCTGTTCTCGAAATAACTGAGGAAATCGCCCTGCTTCAGGACGGTGACGTAGCCGATCAGGCTGAAGGATTCGGCGGTCGGCGGCATCATCGGATGGCTGAAGATCGACGCCCGGTCCTTGAACGAATTCATGATGATGAGGATGACCGGCAGCAGGGCGACCAGGGTATAGCCGCCGAGAGCCGCATGGACCGCGGCGCGCCGCGTGCGAACGGTGGGTGCCTGCCTCATCGCGGCCTCAGAACTGATAGCGGCGCATCCGCCGCTGGATGACGAGCAGATAGAACGTGACCACCGCCAGGATGATCAGGAACATCACGGTCGCGATGGTCGCCCCCATATGCGGATCGCCCAATTGGAGCTGGTAGCCGAAGAAGGTGCGGTAGAGGAAGGTGCCGAGGATGTCGGTCGAGAAATTCGGGCCGGCCAGCGCGCCTTGGCTGACATAGATGAGGTCGAAGGCGTTGAAGTTGCCGACGAAGGTCAGGATCGAGCAGAGGCCGATGGCAGGCAGGATCAGCGGCAGCTTGATCTTCCAGAATTGCGACACGCCGACGACGCCATCGCATTCCGCCGCCTCGATCACCTCGTCGGGGATCGACAGCAAGGCCGCGTAGATCAGCATCATCGGCACGCCGATATATTGCCAGACCGAGACCAGCGACAAGGCGGTGAGGGCGGCTCCTTCCTGGCCCAGCCACGGCCCGAACAGGAACTTGAGGCCGATGGCGGCAAGGATGCTGGGCGTGACGCCCCATAGCGGGCTCAAGATCAGCTTCCAGGCGAAGCCGACGATCACGAAGGACAGCATGGTCGGCATGAAGAACGCGGTGCGATAGAAGCTGCGGCCGCGCAGCCGCGGCACGCTGAGCAGCGCGGCGAGCGCGACGCCCATCGGGTTCTGCACCAGCATGTGGATCATGAAGAAATAGGTGTTGTTCCAGAGCGCGTTACAGAAGCTCTTCGACCAGCGCGGATCGCCGAACAAGGTCGCGAAATTGTCGAGGCCGACAAAGCTGACCACCTGGTCCTTCGACGTGAACAGCGACAGCCGCAGCGTCTCCGCCAGTGGAACGATCATCAGCGCCGAATAGACCAGCAGCGCCGGCGCGAGAAACACCGCGATATGCCAGCGCCAGGGTCGGCGGATGGGAGCGAGATCGGTCACGCTATGGCTGTCCTGTGGCGTCGCAGCGGGGACGCGCCCTGCGATGCCGGCTTACTCTTGTTGAGATTTGCACCCCGCCGCCCGACCGGCCGCCGGAGCGGCCGATCGGAGCGCAGCAGGGAGGAAACGCGCGCTTACTGCGCGGGCTTGTACCAGCTATCGAGGCCCTTCTGCAGCCGCTCGGCGGCCGCTTCCGGAGTCTCGGTGCCATTGAGCACGTTGGCGGACGCGCCCCAGGTCTCGTTCTCGAGATTGGGCGTGCCGCGCGACAGAACTTGGTAGGTCGAGCGGATCGTGGTCTTGCAGTCCTTACGCCAGCCCACGAACTCGGTCGCAATCGGATCTTCGAGCTTCACCGGCTGATCCGACAGGCTGAAGAAGCCCGGCAGCGCGTTGGCGTAGATGGTCGCGAAGTCCGGCGAGGCCACCCATTCCAGGAACTTCTTGGTCTCTTCCGGGTGCGCGCTCTTGGCGTTCATGCCGAGCGCGATGTCGACATGGTCCGAGATGTAGCAGGTGTCGCCCGCCTTTTTCACCGGCGGATAGAACGCCCCCATCTTGAACTGCGCCTGCTGATTGAAGAGGGAGATATCCCACGAGCCAGCGGGATAGATCGCCGCGCGGCCGAGGGCGAACAGGTTCTGGCTGTCCGGATAGGCCTGCGCCTGATAGCCGTCGCCCATATAGGCGGCCCAGCGCGCCAGCACCTGGTACGGCTCGACCCACTCCTTGTCGGTCAGCTTTTCCTTGCCGGCGATCAGCGCGAGGCGTCCGTCCTCGCCGTGCCAGTAGTTCGGGCCGATGTTCTGATAGCCCATGGTGGCCGCTTCCCACTGGTCCTTGGTGCCGAGGGCGAGCGGGATGTAGGTGCCGTCCTTCTTGATCTTCTCGAG
>DASYRS010000090.1:0-3915 GCA_036004205.1 Dongiaceae bacterium | reverse complement strand
CGGTCTCGCCTTCCGCGGTCGAGCGGAACACGGCGGAGACCTCGTTGAAGCCTTCGACGTCGGCCTTCTGCGCGAAATAGAGATAGCGACGGTTGGCCTGGCTTTCGCCGGCGAATGCCGCCTTCAGGTTGCCTTCGGTTTTCGAGCCTTTCAGAGCTGCCATGGTCATTTCTCCCTGATGCTTGTGGCTTAAAGGGTCTTCCGGGATTCCGCCCGGAATGCGGAGACGGGCCAATGCTATCCCGTCGTCGAAACCGACTATGGGACGCTTTGCGGCGCCCGTCAAGAACTCTAGAACAATTATAAACTTACTTCCGACCCACTGACAAACTGCACAAATACTGGCAGATGGGAAGCGGCGAAGGTCCGGCGGCTACTTGCCGCGGGCGACCCGCACGATCACGTCGACCCGGCTGATTCGGGCGCCTTCCGGCGGCGTCGGCATGCTGGCCAAGGCCAGGCTCTCGCCCGGAATATCGACCAGCGCGCCATTCTCCTCGAAGAAGAAGTGATGGTGGTTGGTGATATTGGTGTCGAAATAGGAGCGGCCGGACTCGATCACCAGTTCGCGCAGCAGGCCGGCGGCGGTGAATTGGTGCAGCGTGTTATAGACGGTGGCGAGTGACACGGCGACGCGTGCGGCCTGCGCCTCCGAATGCAGCTGTTCGGCCGTCACGTGGCGATCGCCTTGGTCGAACAGCAGGCGCGCCAGACAGAGCCGCTGCGAAGTCGGCCGGAGCCCGGCAGCGCGCAGGCGCTGCACGATCGGTGTGAAGGGGCGTTGATCGCTTTGCTTGATCTCGCTCATATCCAAATATTACCAGACAAACCGAGGATTTGAAGCGCCTTTTTAGACCGATTAAAAACTCGGAATTGGAACAGTATTCCTGTCCTATTGCGCCAGCACCGCAGCCAGATGGCACAAGGACCAGCCCGCCGCCGCTGCCCCTGCCGCGGCGAGATCGCCGGCACGAAGATCGGCCACGCAATCGGCGAGGGCCTGCTGAGCTGGGCTCGCCGGCGTCGCGGGTGCCGGAGTTGCCGCCGGATCCAGCTCCGCGCCGGCCAGCTTGGCGACCGCCGCGATCTCGGCATCGCCGGGCGCGAATGTCGCCGCCAGCGCCGCCGCCTCGCGCGCGCCATCCGCGTCGCCCTGACGGCGCAGATACAAGGCCAGGATCGCCTGTGCCGTTCCCTCGCCGGGCTTGATGTCGATGGCGCGGCGCACCAGGCCTTCGGCGGCCGACATGCGGTTCGTCAGTAGCGCGACCATCGCCGCGAGCGACAGATCGGTCGCCTCGTTCTCCGACGCGCCGAGAGCGAGGGACATGGTGCGCCAGGCGTCCTCCGAATCGCCGGCGCCCAGCTCGGCGCGGGCCAAGGCGCGCCGCACGCCCTTGTCCCGCGGCGCGAGGTCGAGGGCGCGGCGCAAATCCTCGGCCGCCTCCGCATAGCGCGCCAGCTGGAACTTCGCCTCGCCGCGCGCGTGCCAGATACCGGGCTTCGATGGATTGCCGGCGACCACCCGGTCCAGTTCGGGCAGCGCCTCCGCCGGACGGTCCAGCCGCAGCAACAGCTCCGCCCGCTTGGCGCGCGGATCGTCGAGCTCAGGCCGCAGCGCCAGCGCCTTGTCGTACGCCGCGATCGCGCGCAGCGGATCGCCGGACGCCGCCAGCACGTCGCCCTGACCGACATAGATCCAGGCATCGTCCGGCTTGCGCTGGATCGCCCGCTCGTAATCCTTGAGCGCCGCCGCGCGCTGGCCCAGATCGCCCAACGCCACCGCGCGGTCGAAGTAAGGTAGGTGCCAATCCGGCTTGAGGTGGATCGCCTTGCCGTAATCCTCGATCGCATCGGCGGGCCGGCCGTCGTGGATCTTCGCGACGCCGCGGTTGAGATGCAGCACCGCATCGTCCGGCGCCAGCACGATCGCCGAATCGTAATCCGCGATCGCCCGCGCGTAGTCGCCGAGCTGGTCGAGCGCCGCGGCCCGCGCCGTCAGCAGATCCAGCTGCTGGCGCTTTGTCAGGTCGGATGCGGCCAGCGCCCGCGCGCAGGCCTCGACCCGGAACGGCGGCTCCAGCTTGATATCGTGGCACAGCCGCGCTTCGGAATCCGAGGCGCCCAGGGCCGGCGCGGCCGCACCGGCCATGCCGAGCAGGAGGAGAGCGAGCAGGCGATGGGTCATCGGTCGCATCCAATGCCGCGAATGCGGCATCCATGGGGCAACGAGCCAAGTCGATCGGGCATCATATTGACGCCAGTCGCGAAATTCACGCCAGATGGCGGCCATGATCGAGTCCGAGCGGATCGCTAGCGAGATCATGGAGGCCTGGACGGCGCGGCGTCAGATCGCGCCACTCGCCGCCCGCCTGCCGGGCTTCGGCCTGGATGAGGCCTATCGGGTGACGGCCGCCTTGCGGCGTATCCGGCAGGCTCGTGGCGAGCGGCCGATCGGGCGCAAGATCGGCTTCACCAACCGCACGATCTGGGACGAATATCAAGTCTATGCCCCGATCTGGGGCGACATGTACGCAACCACTCTGCAGGAGACCGATGGCAACGCGGCCCTCGACCTCTCGCCCTATCTGGAGCCGCGGATCGAGCCGGAGATCGCCTTCGGCCTCGCCCGCGCGCCGGAGCCGGGCATGGATGAAGCCGCCCTGCTCGGCTGCATCGGCTGGGTCGCGCATGGGTTCGAGATCGTGCATTCCATGTTCCCCGGCTGGCGCTTTGCCGCCGCCGACACGGTCGCGGCCTTTGCCTTGCACGGCGCCTATCGCCTCGGTCCGCGCGTTCCGATCGTGGACGCGCCGGCCGAGGGTTGGCTTGCCGCCCTCGCCCGTTTCGAGATCGGCCTCTATCGCGACGGAACCTTGGTGGATCGCGGCCAGGCGGCGAACGTGCTGGACGGCCCCTTGTCCGCGCTGCGCCATCTCAACGACCTGCTGGCGGAGGATCGCCACAACCCGCCTCTGGCCGCCGGCGAGATCGTCACCACCGGCACGGTGACGCGCGCCTTTCCGGTGGCGCCCGGGGAGACCTGGCGGACGGAGCTGCGCAATCTATCCTTGCCCGCAATGGCGATCCGCTTCACATGATCGCAGGATTCAATCGGCAGCGCGCGTTCCATTGGCGTCGATATTCGGGAGCACCCATCGCATGATCGCTTTATCGCGCCGTCCGCTGCGCCTGGCCGCCTGTCTGCTGCTGTGCGCGATGGCATTGCCCGCGACGGCTGCGACCCCGCCCGGCGTCACGGTGCTGCGCGACGTCGCCTATGGCCCGGCGAAGCTGCAGACCATGGATGTCTACCTGCCGGCCCAGTCGAAGGTGGGGCCGAAGGCGGCGCCTCTCATCCTGATGGTGCATGGCGGCGCCTGGGCGTTCGGCGACAAGACCAACACCCAGGTTTACGAGAACAAGGTGGCGCGCTGGGTGCCGCGCGGTTTCATCTTCGTCTCGATCAACTACCCGATGGTTCCCGTCAGCGATCCCGTGCAGCAGGCGGACGATGTCGCGCGCGCCATGGCCGCGGCCCAAGCGGCGGCACCCGGCTGGGGCGGCGATCCCACGCGGCTGATCCTGATGGGCCATTCGGCGGGCGCGCATCTGGTCTCGCTGCTGAACGCGGATCCGGCGCGGGCGGCCAGGCTCGGCGTCAAGCCGTGGCTCGGCACCATCTCGCTCGACAGCGGCGCGCTCGACGTTCCGGCGATCATGGAGCACGAGCATTTCCGGCTCTATGACAAGGCCTTCGGCGACGATCCCTCTCTATGGCAGGCGGCTTCGCCGATCGATCACCTCACCCGGGACGGGCCGCCCTGGTTCGGCGTTTGCAACTCCAACCGTGCCCTCTCCTGCGACCCCAACAAGGATTACGTGGCCAAGGCCAAAGCGCTCGGGCTGCGGGTC
>DASYRS010000089.1:0-3010 GCA_036004205.1 Dongiaceae bacterium | reverse complement strand
GCTGTCCGGCGGCAACCAGCAGAAGATCGTCATCGCCAAATGGCTGATGACCAGGCCCAAGGTCATCCTGCTCAACGACCCGACCCGCGGCATCGATGTCGGCACCAAGGCCGAGATCTATCAGCTGCTGCGCAAGCTCGCCGATGCCGGCGCCGCCATCCTGTACTACTCCACCGACTATGACGAGCTGGTCGGCTGCTGCGACCGGGTGCTGGTGTTCTATGACGGCGCCGTCGGCCGTGTCCTCTCCGGTACCGAGATCACCGAACGCGCGCTGGTCGGCAGCGCGCTCAATCTCGGCGGCACCGAGGTCGAAGCCGGCACGCCATCCATGGCCGGCGCGGGAGCGGGGCGATGACCGATCGCGCGTTCGCCACTCCGCAGTCGGGCGACTGGCGTTTTTGGTTCGGTGAGCAGCGCGGCACGTTGCTGGCGCTCGCTGTCTTCGTCGTCATGTTCGTCATCTACACCGCGAACCATCCGGCCGGCTTCAGCGCCGATGTGGTCACGACGGCCGCGAACAAGGGCGTGCTGTTGGCCTTGGTCGCGATCGCGCAGACCTTTGTCGTGCTGACCGCCGGCATCGATCTCTCGGTCGGCATGATCTTCGTGCTCTGCAATTGCGTCGCCTCCTACATCGTCATCGGCACGGCGCTGGAAACCACGCTCGGCGTGATCGGTGTGCTCGCGACCGGCCTCGCCTGTGGCGCGCTCAACGGCCTGATCGTGATCTACGGCCGTTTGCAGCCGATCGTGACCACGATCGCGACCGGCGCGGCGTTCTTCGGAATCGCCTTGCTGATCCGGCCCTTCCCGGGTGGCGACGTCAACGAAGGCCTTGCCGATTTTCTGACCGGCCAGTTCCCCGGCGGCATTCCCGCCAGCGCCGTGGCGCTGCTGGTCGTCGTGCTGGTGATCTGGATCCCGTTCCGCCGCTCCATGCTCGGCCGGGTTGTCTACGCCGTCGGGTCCTCGGAGCCGGCGGCCTATATGTCTGGCCTGCATATCCGGCGCGCGAAGTTCGCCGCGTATGCGCTCGCGGGCCTGCTCGCCGCGATCGGTGGGCTCTTCATCACCTTCGTCACCTATACCGGCGAGGCGTCCTCGGCCAACGCCAACACCTACACCCTCAACTCGATCGCCGCCGTGGTGCTGGGCGGCGTCTCGCTGTTCGGCGGCCGCGGCAGCGCGGTCGGCGCGGTGTTCGGCGCGCTCATCTTCCGCACCATCGGCGATCTTCTGTTCGTGTTCGATTTCGATCCGCTCTGGCAGCCGTTGTTCCTCGGTATCGTTCTGCTGGTCTCGGTCTGTCTCGGCTCCTTCCGCCTGATTCGCATCCGCAACCGGCTCGATCTCTTCGGGTGAGGCAGCAATGACCAATCTCCTCGCCAGCAATCCAATCTTGCGCCGGTTCGACCCAGCGGTGCTGACCGCATTCGGCTGCATCATCGTGCTCCTGCTGATCGGCAGCATGATCAACGAGAACTTCCTGTCGCCGGACTATCTGCTGCAGCAGCTTCAGGTCGGCTCGTTCCTGGCGCTGATCTCCACCGGTATGATGATCGTGATCCTGCTGGGGCAGATCGATCTGTCGGTGCCCTGGATCATCACCGTCGGCGGCATGATGTCGACCGCGGCGGCGGGCTGGGGGCCGATGGGCGCCACCTTTGCCATCCCGATCGGAATCCTGTGTGGCCTGATCTTCGGCATCATCAACGGCATCGGGGTGGCCTACCTGCGGGTCCCGTCGATGATCTTCACCCTCGGCATCAACGCCGTCGCGCAGGGGTTCATGATCGTCCGCACCGGCGGCTTCGCGCCTCAGGACATGGCGACGGAGAGCATGCATGACATCGCCACCGGCCGATTGATTTTCGGCATTCCGAACCCGGTCTGGGTGTGGACCGCGGTCGGCGTCGCGACGGTCTTCCTGTTGCGGCGGACGGTCTTCGGCCGCGCCGTCTATGCGATCGGCAACCGCGAGGTCGCCGCCTATCTCTCGGGCATCCGGACCCAGCGCGTGGTGCTCGCCGCCTTCGCGATCTCAGGCGCGCTCGCGGCGTTCGCCGGCGCGCTCCTCGCCGGCTATTCGACCAAGGCCTATCAAGGCATGGGCGAACCTTACCTTCTGCCCTCGATCGCCGCGGTGGTGCTCGGCGGGACCTCGATCCTCGGCGGCCGTGGCACCTATCTCGGCACCGTCGCCGGAGTCATCCTGATCACCTTGCTCCAGTCGATTCTTTCGGTGGTCCAGATCGAGGAGGCGTTCCGCCAGCTGATCTACGGCGCCGTGATCATCACGATGCTGCTGGTCTATGGCCGGCAGCAGAAGCTGACCTAGCAGGAGGCAAGCGCGATCGCGGGAGGTTGCCGTCCCGCGTTCGCGCGCCGTTCAGATCAGATCGGACGGAAGTTGCCGGTATCGATCCACTCGGTCTTCAGGATCGACCACCAGTCGGTCGCCAAGCCCCGCAGCACATATTCGTAGGGCAGCCACCCATACCCGCCTTCGCCCCAGCCGGTGCCCCAGGAATTGCGCACCAGAAGCGCGCCGGTCGTCTCCGGCCCGCCCGGTGTCGCGTTCTTGATCTTGATCGTATCGTCGTAGCCGACGGCGTCGACCGCGTGGCCGCCGACCACTCGTTCGGCCGCGGTCGGAATCGGGAACTTGCCGCCATTGGTCTTGCTCTGGCTGTAGGACTGATAGACCGTGAAGCCGAACATGGAGGGCAGGCCCGAATTTATGTTTGTCTTGATCCGCGCCAGCAGGTCAGGCCGGCTGATTCCCTGCGGATCGAGGCGATAGTAGGTGAGAGCCTGGTAGTTCTGCGCGAACGCGAAGCAGAACTGCGATGGCTCCTTGTCATAGTTCGCGATGACGTACGGCCAGTACTCCTCCGGCGGCGTGCCGAACAGCGCCAGTGCTTCCATCGTCGAGCGCAGGAAGGCACCGGTGTCGCCCGTCCAGTGCAGCAGGTCGCGCGTCACCTTATAGAGGAACAGCCGCGAC
>DASYRS010000088.1:0-2906 GCA_036004205.1 Dongiaceae bacterium | reverse complement strand
CGTGACCACCACCTCCTATCCCCTGTGGACCGCCGATAACGAGACCATCACCCGGCTAGTCAATGAAGGCGGCATCGTGGCGCCGAAGGGCCCGCCAGGCTCGATCCTGCTGTTCCACGGCAATCTGGTTCATGCCTCCGGCTGCAACCTGACGCCGTGGTCGCGGTGGATTCTCTATCTCTCGCTCAACCGCTGCGACAACGCGATCCGCCGGTTCAAGCGCCCGACCTGGATCGCCAATCGCGACTTCACGCCGATCGAGATGCTGCCGGACGATTGCCTGATCCAATATGCGCGCGGCCGGCATGGCGCGGCGGCGTAGCGGAGGCGTCAGATGAATCTGCACCGGCTTCTGCTGGAGCGCGCGGCGGCGGGCAAGCCGCTGCGGGTCGGGCTGATCGGCGCCGGCAAGTTCGGCTCGATGTTCCTCGCCCAGGCGCTGCGGACGCCCGGCCTGCATGTGCTGGGCATTGCCGATCTGGATCCGCCGCGCGCCCGCGACGCGCTGGCGCGTGTCGGCTGGCCGGTCGAGCGGATCGCGGCGCGCAGCCTCGGCGAGGCCGCCGATCGCGGCACCACGTGGGTCGGCGATGATTCGACGGCGCTGATCGCGCATCCGGCGCTGGACGTCGTCATCGACGCCACCGGTCATCCGCCCGCCGGCATCCGCCATGCATTGACGGCGATCGAGAACGGCAAGCACATCGTGATGGTGAACGTCGAAGCCGACGCGCTGGCCGGTCCGCTGCTGGCCGAACGCGCGCGCAAGGCCGGTGTGGTCTACAGCCTCGCTTATGGCGACCAGCCGGCGCTGATCGCGGAACAGGTGGACTGGGCGCGCGCCTGCGGCTTCGACGTGGTGGCGGCGGGCAAGGGCACCAAATACCTGCCGATCTATCACCAGTCGACGCCGGACACGGTATGGCCCTATTACGGCCTGACCCCCGAGCAGGCGCGCCTCGGCGGCATGAATCCGCAGATGTTCAATTCCTTTCTCGACGGCACCAAGTCGGCGATCGAGATGGCGGCGGTTGCCAATGCAACCGGCCTCGCGCCCGCGCCCGACGGCCTCGGCTTTCCGCCTTGCGGTGTCGACGATCTGCCGCGCGTCCTTCGCCCCGCGAGCGACGGCGGCCGGCTTCGGCACAAGGGCCAGGTCGAGGTCGTCTCATCGCTCGAGCGCGATGGCGCGCCGGTGTTTCGCGATCTGCGCTGGGGCGTCTATGTCGTGTTCGAGGCGCCCAGCGAGTACGTCAAACGTTGCTTCGCCGAGTATGGCCTGGTCACCGATTCGAGCGGACGCTACGCCGCGCTCTACAAGCCCTATCACCTGATCGGACTCGAGCTCGGCATCTCGGTCGCGAGCGCCGGCCTGCGCCATGAGCCGACCGGACAGCCGACGGGGTTCCGCGGCGACGTGGTGGCGACCGCCAAGCGCGATCTCAAGGAAGGCGAAATGGTGGACGGCGAGGGCGGCTTCACCGTGTGGGGCAAGCTGATGCCGGCGGCCGATTCCTTGCGCATCGGCGGCCTGCCGATCGGGCTGGCGCATCGGGTCAAGCTGCGGCGCCCCGTGAAAAGCGGCACCAGCCTGACATGGGCCGACGTCGTGATGGACGAGACGAGCGAGGCGGTCCGCATCCGGCGCGAGATGGAAGCCCGGTTCCGGGGACAGTCGGCGGCGGCCTAGGGATTGGAGGCCGTTCGCGCCGCGTAGAACGCTTTCAGCCCGTCGGTCATTTCCTGCCAGACGCGCGACAGCGCGGGGTCGCGCTTGATCACGTCGATATAAGAAGTGATGGCGGGATAGCGGTCCAGCAGATCGGGCCGCTTGGCGAATCCGATCATGCCATCGAGCGTGAAGCGCACCGGCGTCAGCCACACATCCGCCATGCCGATGCGATCGCCCTCGGCATAAGCGCCTGGGCGCAGCAGGGATTCGAGGTGGGCAAGGCCGGCATCGAGCTTTTCAAATCCGGCCGCGACGGCCTGTTCGTCGCTTGCGCCGGAATCCAGCAGATAGAAGATCGGCATCACCGCCTGCATCACATAGAGATCGGCGACGGTGATGATAAGGCGCACGCGCGCCAGCTCCCTTGCCTGCTTCGGGCGCAGCGGAACCGCCGGGAAGGCATCCTCCAGATATTCCACGATCACGCCGGATTCCGGCAAGGCTGTCCCGTCATCCAGGATCAGGATCGGAATGCGGCCGGCCGGGTTGAGCGCGCGAAATTCCGGCGACGCGCGGTCGGCCGGCGGCGGCACGATCTCCACCTGCAGCTTCTTCGCGTAGATCGCCCCGCGCACGCGCGCGGCATAGGGCGAGAGGGGAAGGGAATAGAGCTTCATTGCCAGAAGTCAGAAGTCAGAAGAAGACTATACCGCAGCAAACAGAAAACGGATGCAGGGCGCAAGGCCGCTGCATCCGCTTCTGTCTTCCGACTTCCGTCTTCCGACTTCAGAGCCCGACGACCTTGACCTCGCGGATCCAGTAGGCGCCGCCCTGGTTGACGTTGAGCCAACCGTCCAGATTGCCGGTGATCTGGGTGTCGGTGGCGATGATGAGCTGCTGGCCGTCGATATAGACCCGCATCTTGCCGGTCGATTCGCGCGACCAGGCGATCTCGTGCACCTTGCCGTCTTCGAGATTGATCGGGTCGTTATAGGCGCCGAGCTGCGTCACCTGGTTGCCGACGATGCGCTGCAGGACAAGGCCGGTCTCGTTGCCCGGCTGATAGACCAGGCGATAGCCGCTGCTGGCGCTGGCGCCCTGGTAGGGGCCGATATTGAGCGGGCCCTTCTTGTTGCCGGAGACGAACTTCATGGTCGCCTTGAAGGTGTTTGAGATCGGCGCGGCGGTATAGTTGTTGGGTTTTGTGTATTGTTGGGAATGATTTTGATGGTAG
>DASYRS010000087.1:0-3141 GCA_036004205.1 Dongiaceae bacterium | reverse complement strand
GGCCATGTGCGATTGCCCTGCCGGTTCGGGGATACGGCACTGCAGCGGCTCAAAAGCGAAACCGGCCGCCGGGGGTGCCGGCGGCCGGTCGCTTGTCATATCGCTAGGGGTCGGGTTAGCTGCGGATCGCCTTTCCCCCAGATACGACAATTCGCAGAATTTTGCGGTCTGGGCCGTTTCCAGCCCGGTTTCGTATGGATTACGCCCCAGCCCGAATTTCGGATGCGCCTCTAAAGCGCTGAATTTCCTGGGCCAATCGTGGAGACAGAACGGTTTCCGGTCAAGTCACGGTGCCGTGAGGGGCGGAAATCGTATCATTACATTTCGTCATCTTGCGCGCCGGCCCGCTGCGAAGCATTCTCGCATCCTTTATGTTTAGCTGTGGTTCGAGTCCCATGAACGCTCCAATGATGAATCCGCCCACCGCGAACGCCCGCGACCGTCTGATCGATACCGCGATCGTCCTGTTCAACCGCTATGGCTTCCACGCGACCGGCGTGGACCGGATCGTGGCGGTGGCGCGGGTCGCCAAGAAGACCCTCTATGCCCATTTCCCCTCCAAGGAGGATTTGATCCTGGCCGCGCTGTCGCGCAAGCGGGCGGCCTTCTCGGACAAGTTCCTGCCGACGGTGCTGGCCGCCTCGGACGATCCGAAGGAGCGGCTGCTGGCACTGTTCGAACTGGCCAAGAGCTGGTTCAACGACCCCGATTTCTATGGCTGCATCTTCATCAATGCGGCGGTGGAATATTCGGAAGCAAGTCATCCGATCAACGCGTGCGCCCGTGAGTTCAAGACCCTGCTGCGCACCTTCGCGCGCGACCAGGCGAAGGCCGGCGGTGCCGCCGATCCGGAAGACCTGGCCGACAAGATCGCGCTGCTGTTCGAGGGCGCGACCACGGTCGCGCAGGTCTCCGCCCGGCCCGATGCCGCCACCACCGCCAAGGCGATCGCCGCGCAACTGATCGACCAGGCCTTTCGCAGGTAGTAACCGATCGGTCTCGGCGCGGCTGAAAGAGGGAACGGACCGCGATCCGAAGACCGCGATCCGTCCGAAACATGGCGAGCCGTTCGATGGGGCTGCGCCACCCACCGGGGACGATGAGCCGCCACGCTTCATGCGATTTTACGTGCTCTTTTTCGGAGCGGATGCAGCACGGCCGCCAAACGAAAATGTGATGCGGCCCGTACTGGGCCGTTTTTGATTCATCGTTGCCGACGACGAGCTGACTGCCAGCGCATTGCTCTTCCTCAGCGCCACGATAGGAGCGGGGAAGAGTGCCTCTGCACTAGGTGAAAGCGGCGGAAAACAGCCACTTACCGACCTTTGGTAAGCAAATTTTTAACATGCAAGGGCGCTAACTGCTGTCGAGGGCGGCACCGCAATCGCGACCCACGCCGGGGCGCGCGCCCGCGCTGACGACCGAACAACGAGGCCAATGATGACGAGCTGGATTTCGCGCCTGGGGCTGATGACAAAGATTCTCGGGCCCGCCGCCTTGATGGTGCTGGTCGCCGCGGCGATCGTCATTTTCAGCCGCTTCGCCTTGTCGGAACTGGCCGGTGTGAACAAGCACGCGATCGACGAGGATTCGGCCGGCCTGATCGCCATGCTCGAAATCCAGGAAGCGCTCTACTCCGCCGCCGACAAGGAGAAGGCCGCGATCCTGGCCGACAATCCCGATGAGGTGAAGGAGCATGCCGCCGCTCTGGCCGAGGAGCTTGACGGCGCGCGCGAATCCGCGGCGGCCCTGAGCGCGCTGGCGGAGAGCCCCGAGCAGAAGGACATCGCCGCCAAGATCGCCGCGGGGATCGAGAGCTATGCTGGCTATACCGACCAGACCATGGCGCTCGCCGCCGAGCAGAAGGACGACGAAGCCTTGGCGATCGCGACCGGCGCGGGACAGGAAGCGCGCGGCGGCGCCGACGAGCTCGGCGACCAGGTGCGCGAAACCTATGGCGCGGACCTGGAGCATGCCAAGACCGAAACCGACGAGGTTTATGGCCGCACCATGGCCTGGCTGATCGGCGGATCGATCGCGGGCCTGGTTCTCGCGGCCGGCATCCTGGTCTGGGTGGTGACGCGCGGCGTGACGCGGCCGGTGCGCGCGCTGACCCAGACGATGCGCCGGCTTGCCGATGGCGACCTCGACGTCGAGATCGGCGCGCAGAACCGGCGGGATGAAGTCGGCCTGATGGCGGGCGCCGTCCGGGTCTTCAAGGACAGTGCGCTGCATGCGCGCGAGGTCGAGAGCCGGGCCGAGGCCGAGCGTGCGCGCGGCGATGCGGAGAAGGAGGCCGTGCTCGGCCTCACCAACTCGTTCGAGGGCTCGGTCAAGGGCGTGGTCGCGGCGGTTTCCAGCTCCGCGACCGACATGCAGAGCAACGCCAACGCGATGTCGAGCGGTGCCGCCGCCACCGAGCGCGAGGCAATCGAGGTTGGCAACTCGATCCAGCACGCCGCCTCCGGCGTGCAGGCGGTGGCGTCCGCGACCGAGGAACTGTCCGCCTCGATCAACGAAATCCGGCGCCAGGTCTCCGAATCCAGCACCATCGCCAAGAACGCGGTGAGCGAAGCGCAGGCGGTCGACGGCAAGGTCGGCGAGCTGGCCGGCGCCGCGCAGCAGATCGGCGAGGTCGTCGCCCTCATCCGCACCATCGCGGAGCAGACCAACCTGCTCGCGCTCAACGCCACCATCGAAGCGGCGCGCGCCGGCGAGGCCGGGCGCGGCTTCGCGGTCGTGGCCTCGGAAGTGAAGAACCTCGCCAACCAGACCGCGCGCGCGACCGAGGACATCACCCAGCATATCCAGCGCGTGCAGGAAGAAACGGCCTCCGCCGTTGGGGCAATCCAGAGCATCGGCAAGACCATCACGTCGATGAGCCGGATCTCCGGCGACATCGCCGCGGCGGTGGAGCAGCAGACCTCCGCCACCACCGACATCAGCCGCCACGTTCAGGAAGTCTCGTCCAGCACCTCGCAGGTCAGCCGCGCGATCGAATCGATGATCAAGACCGCGCAGCATTCCGGCACGACCTCGAACCAGGCGCTCACCGCCGCCAATCGCCTCAGCTCGGACGCCGCGACCCTGTCGCGCGAGGTGGACAGCTTCCTCACCAAGGTCCGCCAGCGGCAGTAGGCG
>DASYRS010000086.1:0-2914 GCA_036004205.1 Dongiaceae bacterium | reverse complement strand
GCGGGCAAATATATGAAACAGACCGGCGTCACCCTGCCGCGTCTCTGAGGATCACCCATGGACCGTATTCGTATTCGTGGCGGCAAGACCCTGAAGGGCGAGATCCGCATCAGCGGCGCCAAGAACGCCGCGCTGCCGCTGATGTGCACCGCCTTGCTGACCGACAAGGAAATCCGATTCGATCGGGTGCCGGACCTGGCCGACATCACCACGATGACCAACCTGCTGGCGCAACATGGCGTCGAGGTGACGACCAAGCTCTCCGGCAAGGAGCGCTCGGTCACCGTCTGCGGCAGCAACATCACCGACACCACCGCACCCTATGACCTCGTGCGCAAGATGCGCGCCTCGGTCCTGGTGCTGGGTCCGCTGGTGGCGCGCCACGGCCAGGCGCGGGTGTCGCTGCCCGGCGGCTGCGCCATCGGCACGCGGCCGGTCGATCTGCACATCAAGGGCCTGCAGCAGCTGGGCGCGGAGATCGACCTGCAGGAAGGCTACATCGTCGCGCGCGCGCCCAAGGGCCTGACCGGCGCTGAAGTGACCTTCCCGAAAGTCTCGGTCGGCGCGACCGAGAACCTGCTGATGGCGGCGGCGCTCGCCAAGGGCGAGACGCATCTCATCAACGCCGCGCGCGAGCCGGAGATCACCGACCTTGCCAAATGCCTGATCGGCATGGGCGCCAAGATCGAAGGGCTCGGCACCGATCACCTGAAGATCCAGGGCGTCGACAGCCTGCATGGCACGACCCACCCGGTGGTGGCGGACCGCATCGAAGCCGGCACCTATGCCATGGCGGTCGCGATCACCAACGGCGATGTCGAGTTGGTCGGGGCGCAGCATGATTTGATCGGCTCGGTGATTTCCATCATGAGCCAAGCCGGCGTCGAGTTCACCGAAACGCCGCGCGGCCTGCGCGTGAAGCGGACCAACGGCGATCTCACCGGCGTCGACGTGATGACCGAGCCGTTCCCCGGTTTCCCGACCGATCTGCAGGCGCAGATGATGGCCCTGATGACAACAGCCAACGGCGCCTCGATGATCACCGAGACCATCTTCGAGAACCGCTTCATGCACGTGCCGGAGCTGACCCGCATGGGCGCCAGCATCAACGTGCATGGCGCGTCGGCGATGGTGCGCGGCGTCAAGCGGCTGACCGGCGCGCCGGTGATGGCGACCGACCTGCGCGCCAGCGTCTCGCTGGTGCTGGCCGGCCTGGTGGCGGAAGGCGACACCATCCTCAACCGCATCTATCACCTGGACCGCGGCTATGAGCGCCTCACGCACAAGCTTTCGGCGTGCGGTGCCGAGATCGAACGCCTGTCGGACGGGGCGGCGGAATGACCCCGCCGGTTAAGATTATCGCGCATGACGCGGAGGATCTGGCGGTCGTCTCCGCCTGCCTGCAGGATGCGCTGATTCCCCTCAACGAGATGCGCTACCTGCCGCAGGAGCGGCGTTTCATCATGGTGGCGAACCGGTTCCGCTGGGAACGGGCGGCGATGCCATCGCCGGAGGCGACGCCGGGCAAGGACGCGCCCTTCGATTCCGACGAGGATTTCGGGAATCAGCAGCGCACCAATGCCGGCATCTGCATCGACCGCGTGCTGTCAGTGCGCAGCCGCAATATCGACCGCTCGCGGCCGGACGACTTCCTCTCGCTGCTGTCCGTCCATCTGGACGGTAACAAGCTGTCCTTCCTGTTCGCGGGGGGCGGGATCATCCTGGTGGAGGTCGAGGCCCTGGCGCTTTATCTCAGCGATCTCGGCAAGGCCTGGCCGACCCAGTGGCAGCCCGATCATGCGCTGGAGACCGCCGCCGGCAAGGCAACGGGCCGATGAAGGGCGGCAATGGCGCGGCGGCCTTCGTACTGGCATTGCCAAAGGGGCGCATCCTGCGCGAGCTGGTGCCGTTGCTGGCTCAAGCGGGCTTGGAGCCGGAGCCGGATTTCCACGACGAGGAGTCGCGCAAGCTTCGGTTCGCCACCAGCGACCCGAAGCTCGAGATCATCCGCGTGCGCAGCTTCGACGTTGCCACCTTTGTCGCGTTCGGCGCGGCGCAGATGGGCGTCGCGGGCAACGATGTGCTGCTGGAGTTCGACTACCCGGAAATCTACGCGCCGGTCGATCTCGGCATCGGCAAGTGCCGCCTGGCGGTGGCCGAGCCGGCGGAGATGGTGGGCGAGGACGATCCTAACCGCTGGTCCCATATCCGCGTCGCCACCAAATATCCCAACATCACGCGGGCGCATTTCGCGGCGCGCGGCGTCCAGGCCGAGTGCATCAAGCTGTCCGGCGCGATGGAGCTCGCCCCGACGCTGGGCCTTAGCCGGCGCATCGTCGACCTGGTCTCGACCGGCGCCACGCTCACGGCCAACAACTTGGTCGAGGTCGAGCGGATCGCGGACGTGACGTCGCGGCTGGTGGTCAATCGCACGGCCTGGAAGACCTATCCGGGGGAGATCGGCGGCTGGATCGAGCGGCTGCGCGCCGCGGCCGGCGCGATCTGAGCGCATGGCCGAAGCCGGGCCTACCAGGCGCATCGTCAGCATCCATCTGGAAGACGCCGCCGCCCTGCGCCAATCGGCGGAGGCGGAGCAGGAACGCGCCGTCGCGATCTTCGACCTGATCGAGGAGAACGAATTCGCGCCGTCGGTCGATCATCCAGGACCGTACCATCTGATCCTGGCAGTCGCGGACAACAAGCTGGTGTTCGACGTGCGGGACACCAGCGAGCAGGAAATCTACAAGTTCATCCTGTCCTTGAGCCCGTTCCGCCGCATCATCAAGGAGTATTTCGAGGTCTGCGAAAGCTACTTCGCCGCCATCAAGACCTCGAGCCTCTCGCAGATCGAGGCGATCGACATGGGGCGCCGCGGTCTGCACAACGAGGGCTCGGAGATCCTGCGCGACCGCCT
>DASYRS010000085.1:0-4142 GCA_036004205.1 Dongiaceae bacterium | reverse complement strand
CGCGGTCGAAAATCCATGCGACAGGAGAAGCGTGATGTTGAAATGGTTCATGAAGCGCAAGCTGAAAGCGTTCGGCGATGCGTTCGATTATGACACCGGTTATATGCGGGAGCTGGTCGATTTGGATCCGGCGGCAGGGTTCGCGGTTTCGCGACTGTCGGCGGCCGCCTCTTATCGCGCCGACGCGCCGGTCGCGGCGTGGTATGCGGCCAAGCTGGTGGCGGGGATGAGCGAGGATTGCGGACCGTGCGTCCAATTGGGCGTGCGAATGGCCGAACGCAGCGGCGTTTCCGCATCGGACCTGCGCGCCATCATCGCCGGCGACGTCGGGCGTATGAGCGCGGAAGCGTCCCTGGGCTACCGCTTCGCCAAGGCCCTGCTGGCGCGCAGCGAAGAGCTCGATGGCCTGCGTGAAGAGATTGTCGCGCGCTGGGGCAGTAAGGCGCTGGGCGCGATCTCCATCGGCATCGTCACGACGCGCACATTCCCGGCCCTGAAATACGCGCTGGGCCATGGGCAATCCTGCCAGTCGGTGGAGATCGGCGGCGTTGCCATCGCGCCGAATAGGCCCGCCTATGCCTGAGCCGGCGATCATCGCGCGCGACGATCCGGCGTCGGCGTTCGAGCCGCACCGCGCCTATCTGCGCGGACTCGCCTATCGCATGCTGTCCTCGATGGCCGAGGCGGAGGATGTCGTGCAGGATGCCTATATCCGCTGGCACCGCATCGGCGCCAAGGCGCGCTCAGGGATCGAGAATCCGCGCGCCTGGCTCAGCAAGGCGACCACGCGGCTCTGCCTCGACCGGCTCAAATCCGCGCGGGCCCAGCGCGAGAGCTATGTCGGGCCGTGGCTGCCCGAACCGGTGATCGAGCCCGAAGCGGCGGAGGATCCGGCGGAGCTGGCGCAGGATCTGTCGGTCGCGTTCCTGCTGCTGCTGGAGCGCTTGTCGCCGCTGGAGCGCGCCGCCTTCCTGCTGCACGACGTGTTCGAGATGAGCTTTGCCCAGGTGGCCGAGGTGCTGCGGCGCGACGAGGCCGCCTGCCGGCAGCTCGCCACCCGCGCGCGCAAGCATATCGAAGCCGGCCGGCCGCGCTTCGATGCCACCGGCGAGGACCAGGCGAGGATCGCCGCCGCGTTCCTGGCGGCTGCGGGGTCCGGCAATCCCGCGCAGCTGGCGCAGCTGCTTGCCAAGGACGCTGTCTTGATCAGCGACGGCGGCGGCAAGGTGAAGGCCGCGCTCAATCCAATCCTCGGCAGCGACAAGGTCATCGCCTTCCTGCTGGGCGTCCAGAAGAAGGTGCCGTTCCCGGACGGGACGGAATACCGGCCTGCGATCGTCAACGGCTTGCCTGGCTTCCTCATCGTCCTGCCCGACGGCAAGATCGCACAGACGCTCTCATTCGAGATCCAGGACGGCGCGATCCACCGCATCTACGCGGTGCGCAATCCGGACAAGCTGAAGCTGCTGCACGCATAGCTCCACGCGGGAAAATACAATCTGAAGAATTGATCCGCGCACGAGCTACCTTCCCCCACAAGGGGGGAAGGTGCCTACTGAGCGTTTCCGCTCCATCCTGCCGCGCTCTCGCTCGGGCAGCCCATCTTGCGCTTCCCCGCGACGTATTCGTCGATCAGCGCCGTGTAGCGCGCGCCGTCGAAGCTCGGGAAATGGCCGCCATGGATGATGCGCGGCTTCAGTTTGCGCAGGCGCTCCATGGTCTGGAGATAGGTCGGGATGTGCGAGTGATAGCACTGGTCCGACAGCGGGCCGTCATAGATGGCATCGCCGGAAAAGAAGGTTCCGGTGGCCGCTTCCCACAAGCCGATCGAGCCGGGCGAGTGGCCGGGCAGATGCAGCACCTCGAAGTGCCGGTCGCCGAGATCGACGATGTCGCCTTCGTTCAGGACGCGCGTCGCCGGCGCCGGCTCGATCCGGTAGGCGGATTGCTCGTAACCGCCGGGCGGCAGGGCCAGGAACATCTCCTTCGGCGCATAGACGTCGGCGACCGTCGCATGCTGCGTCGGGTTGGCGAGGATATCGGCCTCGTCCCGGTGGATCGCGCGGTCGGGAAATTCGAAATGGTTGCCGATATGGTCGAAGTGCCCATGGCTGGCGACCGCCAGCAGCGGCCGTTCCCCCACCAAGGCGACCTGCCGGCGCAAACTGACCACGCCCATGCCTGAATCCACCAGCAGATCGCGGTCGCGCCCGCGTATGTGCCAGATGTTGCAGCGATAGTACGGCGCGATGAACTGCTCGGAGATCAGCGACACGCCGTCCGACAGGCGCTCGACCTTGTACCAGCTTTCCGGCGTTGCTATTCTCATCCTGCAAATCTAGCGCGGCGGCGCGAGGCTTGCCAATCGCGGGCGCGCTGGGTCAGATGCGGCGATGACCAAATACAACCGCATGCTGTTCGTCGATGTGGAGCTGACCTGCTGGGAGGGCGAGCCGCCAGCGGGCGAAGCCTCGGAGGTGATCGCGGTCGGGATCGTCGATCTCAAGACCGACGATCTCAAGATCCGGCGCGAGAAGCTGTTCCTGGTGCGCCCGCGAGCCTCCACCATCTCGCCGTTCTGCAGCACCTTGACCGGGATCACGCCGAAGGAGGCGGATGCGGCACCGCCGCTGCCCGAGGTGGTGCGGACCATCCGCGGCACCTTCGGGCAAAGCGACTGGTGCGCCTGGGGCCGCGACGATACGCTGATCCGCGAAAGCTGCGAGCGGGCGGGAGCGGAGTTGCCGTTCCTCGGCGGATTCCATGACCTCGCCGCCCAGGTGCGGGGCCTCCTGGGGCTGACATACCGGCTCGGCCTGGACGAGGCGCTCGGGCGGTTCGACTTGGATTGGGAAGGACCGCCGCACGACGCGCTGGCGGATGCCCGCAACCTGGCGCGGCTGTTCATGGCGGTGGCGCGGCGCCTGCGCTGATTCAGTAATTCCGATCTAGGGAATATAAAAGAACTATTTTACTTATGCCGGACTTCGGCCGACCATGGACCTGCATCGGTTCCATGGGGAGAATCGTCGATGGAGCACGGGAATTCCTTCGGTGAAGCGCGTGCCTCGTTCCTGCAAGCGATGGCGGAGGCGGCAACCAGCGTCACCCTGGTGACGAGCGATGGGCCAGCCGGCCGCTTCGGTGTCACCGTCAGCGCCTTTGCCTCGGTGTCGGCCGATCCGCCGATGCTGCTGGCCTGCATCAACCGCAAGAGTCCGGCGGCCGCGGCTATCGCCGCCAATGGCGGGTTCTGCGTCAATGTCCTTTCGGCGGCGCAAAGCTTTCTCGCAGACGTGTTCGCCGGCCGGTCCGACCGGTTCGCGCCGTACGATTTCACCTGCGCCGACTGGCAGCGCACGGATGGCGGCTGGCGCCTGACGGATTCGATCGCCTCCTTCGCCTGCGCGCTGGATCGCGAGGTCGCGGCCGGCAGCCATCAGGTCCTGATCGGCCGCGTGTTGGCGACCCATCGCGACGGGCGGGCCGATTCCGGCAGCCTGGTCTATGCCCGCCGCGCCTACTCGATCGCGCAGCCTATCCTCTAAATCTACGAGAGAGCCACCATGATCCGCACCGGCAAGCAGTACCTGGACAGCATCCGCGACGGCCGCGCCGTCTATATCAACGACGAGAAGGTCAAGGATGTGCCGAGCCATCCGATGTTCAAGCCGCTGGTGGACATCCGCGCCCGCATCTATGACATGCAGCACGAGGCGGCGACCCGCGATGTCATGACCTACGAGGAGGGCGGCGAGCGATTCGCGACCGGCCTCAAGCTGCCGCACAATCAGCAGGATTGGTGGGACAAGCGCCGCGCCACCGACGCGGTGTTCGAGGATGTGAAGGGCGTCATCACCCGCGTCGGCGACGAGACGGTGGGCGAGATGTGGTCGCTCTATGACGGCCAGGATGTCTTGAACGAGGTCGATCCGCAATTCTCCGAGAACATCGCGCGCCACATCGACCAGGTGATCAAGCACGATCCCTTCCACGTGTCCGCCAACACCGATCCCAAGGGCGACCGCTCCAAACGCCCGCAAGACCAGGACCCGGACATGCTGCTGCATGTGGTGAAGGAGACCGACAAGGGCATCATCGTGCGCGGCGCCAAATACGAGACGGCGGCCGCCTATGCCAAC
>DASYRS010000084.1:0-5969 GCA_036004205.1 Dongiaceae bacterium | reverse complement strand
GAAATCGATCAGCTCCCAGCCGATGCGATAGGCATCGAGATCGCGGATCGCCGGCGCGGCCAGAGTCGCGAACGGCCGGCCGCCCATGCGGTACGCGATGCCGGCGACCTCCATCAAGGCGCGGCCGGATTCCAGCGCGCGCATCAGGCGTCGCGCCGTCTCCTCCCCTTCGCCGCGCACGATGACGTCGACTTCCGGAACCTCGGCCAGCACATCGCGCCAATGATAGGTCGGGAAAACCCCGCCATAGACGATCTTGCAAGCTGGCAGCGCCTGGCGGATCGCGCGGAAGATCTCCACCGCGCCAGGATGCCCGGAGGTCGAACCGGAATGGCCGACCAGCAACGCGTCGGGCGCGAAAGCCTCGGCTTCCGTCACGATGTCGGCGACCGGCATCGGGCCGAATTCGGCGTCCAGCAGTTTCACATGATGGCCGTCGTCGATCAGCGGGCCGCCGACTGAGAGCAGGCCCAGCGGCGGCAGATGATCGTCGGGAATCCGGCTGCCGATCGACGGATGCCCTGGATTGACGAGCAGGATTCGCATGTTCCCCCTCCTGTGCTGGCGATCCGTTGTGCCGGAGGAGTGGGGCGGCGATGGGGCGCGGGCGCGGCCCCTTCGTGATGAAAATACGGAAGCCGCCTTTTATGAGGCGGTCGATTTCTTGCCCGCCAGCTCGTTGATGCGGTTCACGAGGTCGCGGCAGTCCTGGATCATCTGCTCCAGGGCGAAGCGCAGGGCGAAGATGCGGCCGGCATCCTCGGCGGCCAGGGCCTGGGTCACCGGGTCCTTCCAGACCGCGTCCATCTCCGCCACATAGTCGCGCAGCGCATTCTCAAACGGCGCGAGCTCCGGCGCACCCTGGCGCATGCGCAGCGCCTCGGCCATGGCGCGCAGCAGACCGCTGCCGGCATCGCGCACGGTGAGCAGCTTGCGCTCCAGGCGGGCCGCCAGCACGGCGGGCAGCGGCTTGGCGGTCGCGCGGCCCACCATCACCAGATCGTGGCGCAGGCGATAGAGCGAGCGCACCAGCGGCTCCGGGTCCGGCGAGTCGGTGAGGTAGCTCTTGCGCTCCCGCAATGCTTCTTCCACCGCCGTGTCGGCTTGCGCCAAGGTCTTGCGGATGACGGCATGCTGGGCGCGCAGGCCGGGGCGGCCGACATCGCTGGTCAGGCCGTCGAACAAAGCGACCATGAGATCGGCATTAAGCTCCGCCACCTTCGCCGCCACGCGCGTCAGCACCTGGTGCGCGCGCGCCGGCAGGATGAGGAGCGCCGTCGCGATCCCGACCAGGCTGCCGATGGAAATCTCGAGAATGCGGTCGAACGCGAAGGTCAGCGGCGCCACCTCCTGGCCCGATTGCGGCACCAGGACGATGAATGCCGCGATCGGCGCCGCCTTGAAATTGGCCCTGACGGCCGCCAGCAGCGCCAGCGGCGCGATCGCGGCCGCCATGGCCGCAGCAAGGCCGGTCGTGCTTGCATGCGGCACGAGGACGGCGATGGCGGCGCCATAGAGCGCCCCCGCCAGGGTGCCGAGCAGCCGGTCCACCGCCGCCTTCAGCGAGCCGCCGACGCTGGTCTGCATCACGATGATGGCCGTGATGACCGCCCAATAGCCATGGGCGAATCCCAGCAGCTTGGCGAGCGCAAACGCCAGCACCGCCGCCGCGGTGACCCGCACCGCCAGACGCAGTTCGGACGCGCGGGACTTGAGGAGGCGCAGGATGGGTTGCAAGGGCGAGGTCCGAATAGTGGAGGGTCCAATCATTATCCTCTTCCCCCCTTGCGGGGCAGGGCAATCGCATATGGCCAACAGAGCATCGCTCCCCCGCCCCCACCATGGGGGCGGGTCGGGGTGGGGGAAGCGAGCGATGATTGTCTCGCACCGAAACGCGGCTTCCCCCTCCCGCCGACGAATGGCGGCATGCGCCGACGGGACCTCCCCCAAACTGGGGGAGGAGATTTCCGGCGCACTTTCGCCATATGCGATTGCCCTGCCCCGCGGGGGAAGGATACGAAGCCTTGGCGAAGCAAAGCTGAGCCTAGGCGAAGTTGGATGAGGGGTTGCGCACCAACAGGTGCGCCCGCTCGAGAGAGCGCAAAGATGTCATGCCGTGTAAGAGCAGCGCTTACGCGCTGTGCGCCTGCGCCGCTCACCCAGCTTCGCCTAAGCTCGCCTCGCGCGCTAAGGCTGCGCAGCCCTCTCCCTCGAGGGGAGAGGGGGATTCCATTTGTGTCTATGGGCGATCGCCTCGCCATGTCACCCGCCGCGCTGGGCGATGGGCCGCTCGCCGCCGATGCGCGTCGTCATCTGGCGCGCCGCGTCGATCAGAGCCCGCTTGTAGCGCTGATGGTCCTGCAGTCCCTCCTCGCGCGGCGTCAGCAGGCAGAGCGTGGCGACGCAGTTCCGACCCTCGTCATAGACCGCGGCGGCGAAGCAATGGGTGAAGCGCCCTGCCGTGCCATCGCAGGAGAAGAAGCCCTCGAGGCGCGCCTCGGCCACTTCCTTCAGGAACGTGCGTTCGCCGAGCCGCTTGCCGTCGGGCAATTTGAAATCGTCGGATGGAATGAGTTTCAGGATCGCCTTGTCGTCGAGATGCGAGACCAGGACCCGGCCGGAGGCGGTCCAGGGCAGCGGCACGGGCTCGCCGACATCGGAGCTGATGCGGAAATGCCGCTCGCCCTCCTTCATCTGGGCGACGACGTATTTGCGATTGTCGAGCAGGCAGAGCTGCGCGGTCTGTCCCGTCACTTCCGACAGATGATCCAGATATCCGGATGCAAGGCGCATCACGTCGAAATGCGTCAGGTGCGAGAGGCCGAACAGATAGAGCCGGCGCCCCAGGAACACGCGGCCCTCGGCATCGGCGCGGTCGAGGATGCCACGGCTCAGCATCAGGCCGACCACATCATAGGTGGTCGATTTGGGCGCGCCGATGGCGATGGCGATCTCGTTCGGGCGCAGCGGCTTCTTCGAATCGTGCAGGCATTCCAGGATCTCGAAGGCGCGGTCGATGCCGCGCGTCCGACCGCCCGCATCCGTCGCTTCGGCGGGCTTGGCCACGGGTTTCGCCAGCCGCTTCACGGGCGCGCCGCGCCGTCCGGCCTGGGTTGCTTTTTGAACCTGGGGCATTCCGCCAACCTCTAGAATTTCGAGCTCTTCAGGAACTCCGCCAGCCGCTGCGATTTCGGCTTGCGAAACAATTCCTCGGGCGGTCCCGCTTCCTCGATCCGGCCCTGGTTCATGAATACCACACGGTCGGAGACTTCGAAGGCGAATTTCATCTCGTGGGTGACCAGCAGCATGGTCATGCCCTCGGTGGCGAGGTCCTTGATGACGGATAACACCTCATTCACCAGCTCGGGATCGAGGGCGGAGGTGACCTCGTCGAACAGCATGACCTTGGGATTCATCGCGACGGCGCGGGCGATGGCAACCCGCTGCTGCTGGCCGCCGGACAATTGGCCGGGAAAGTGGCCGCTCCGGTCGCTGAGGCCGACCCGCGCCAGCCATTTTTCGGCGATCGCGTTCGCCTCCGCCGCCGGCAGCTTCTTCACCTTGGTAAGGCCGAGGGTGACGTTGCGCCGCGCCGTCATGTGGGGGAACAGGTTGAATTGCTGGAACACCATGCCGGTCATGGCGCGCTGGCGGGCGATCTCGGATTCCTTGCGCGCCTTGTGCCGCGGGCCGGAATAGCCGATCTCCTCATTGTCGATCAGGATGCGGCCCTCATGGAACTCCTCCAGCATGTTGACGCAGCGCAGGAGCGTGGTCTTGCCCGATCCGCTGGAGCCGATGATGGAGACGACGTCGCCCGCCTGCATCGACAGATCGACGCCCTTCAGGACCTCGACGTCCTTGAACTTCTTGTGCAGGTTCTCGATCTGGAGGATCGGCTGGGCCATGGAACTCGCTCTAGCTGGGCAATGCGACGCGGCGCTCGACCGCCTTGCCGGCGCGTTCGATCGCGTAGTTGATGAGGAAATAGATGACGCCGGCGATCAGATAGAACTCGAACGTCATGAAGGTGCGCGCGATGATCTGCGCGGTCACCCGCAGCAACTCGGCGACGCCGACTACAGACAGCAGGGTCGAGGCCTTCACCATCTCGGTCGCCGTGTTGATCCAGGCGGGCAGCGCCTGACGCAGCGCCTGGGGCGCCAGCACGTAGACGAAGATCTGCGGGAAGGTGAGGCCGATCGCCTTGGCCGCCTCGGTCTGGCCACGCGGCAGGGACTGGAGCGCGCCGCGCAGGTTCTCGCCGACATGGGTGCCGCAGAAGATCACCAGCGCGAACAGGCCGGCCTGAAACGCGGTCAGCTGGATGCCGATCGTCGACAACAGATAATAGCTCGCCAGCACCAGCACGAACACCGGGGTCCCGCGCACGAAGTCGACATACACGCGGACGGCGAAGCGGGATGCGAATCGGCCATAGACCAGCACCAGCCCGACGAAGATGCCGAGGATGGTGCCGATCACGATGGCGAGCAGCGAGAGCAGGAGAGTGGCGCCCACACCCTGCAACAGCGCCCAGCGCGAAACCCAAAGCTCGTAGAGAAAGGCGCCCTGCATGTCAGCGCGGGATCGCCAGGCGCCGCTCGAAGAAGCGCAAGCCGGCGGCGATCAGGTAGCAGACGGCGACATACATCAGGCTGACGACCAGCCAGGTCTCGATCACGCGGAACGTCTCGGTGTTGATCTTGCGTGCATAGAAGGTCAGATCCGGCACTGCAATCACGGCAGCAAGCGAGGTGTCCTTGAACAGCGAAATGAAATTGTTGCCGAGCGCCGGGAAGGCGTTGCGCATCATGACCGGGATGATGATCCATACCTTGGCCTGCCATTCGGTGAGGCCGATGGCAAGTCCGGCTTCGCGCAGGCCGCGCGGTAGCGCCAGCAAGGCACCGCGGAACACCTCCGTGAGGTACGCGCCGGCATAGATCGAGAGGGTGACGATGAAGGATTCGACTTTGCCGAGACGGATGCCGAAGCGCGGCAGGACGAAGAAGGTGAACAGAATCAGGAACAGCAGCGGCAGGTTGCGGATCGCAGTGACATAGCCGCTCGCAACCCGCCGCCACAAGGCGTGCTTGGAATTCATGGCAAAGGCCGCCGCCAGGCCGATCCAGCATCCGGCGAAGATGGAGACGATCGCCAGACCGAGGCCGAGGCCAAGCCCGCTCAGCAGCAGATCGAAGTCCCGCCATACGGCGCCGAAATTCAGATGGTAACCCATGGGCGGCGGCCTTGCCGTGCGTGGTCGAACTCCCGTCTTACTGATACTCGACCGGGAAGCCAATGGCCGGCGGCGGCAGGTCGACGCCGAACCACTTCTTGAACGACGCGGAGTAGGTGCCGAACTCGACGCCCGTCATGGCTTCATGCAGGGTGGTGTTGACGAAGTTCAGCCAATCCTGGTCGCCGCGCCTGACCGCGCAGGAATAGCTCTGCGGGTTCCAGCCGTAGCCGGAATCCAGGTACTTGCCCGGCGTGGTGACGATCAGCCACTTCGCCGAGGACTGGTCGGTCGCCGCCGCATCGGCCCGGCCGCTGTTCAGCGCCTCGTAGATCAGGTCGACGCTGTCGTACTGGTCGACCTTCGCTTCCGGCAGGGCGGCATGGACCATGTCCTCGGCATAGACGTTCTGCAGCACCGAGACGGTCGCGCCGCCGCCGGCCTTCTTCAGTTCGTCATAGGTCTTCATCTTGCCGTTGGCCGGAACCAGCAAGGCCACGCCTTCGCGATAGTAGGGAATGGTGAAGTTGACCTGCTGGGCGCGCTCGGCCGTGACGGTCATGAACTGGCAGGTGATGTCGACCTTGTTGGTGGTCACGTTCGGAATGCGCGCATCCGACGCCTGATCGACGAACTCGATCTTGGTGTCGTCGCCGAACAGGCCCTTGGCGATGATCTTGGCGATGTCGATGTCGAAGCCGACGAGATTGCCGCTCTCGTCCTTGAA
>DASYRS010000083.1:0-6297 GCA_036004205.1 Dongiaceae bacterium | reverse complement strand
TGCGACGACGTCATCCGCCTCTATGGCGCGGAAGCCCACTATTGGATCGCCGATACCGTCGCGCGGACGAGGATTCGCCGGGCTGTTGCTCTTGGCAAGCGCGGTGAGCACGGCAAGGAACTCGCTAATTATGACGAGGTCGTGCGGCTCTACGGCGACTCGGAGGAGTGGCTGCTGCGCCGGCATGCGGCGAAGGCACTCATGTTCAAGGCCGTCACCTTGAACGATGCCGACCAGAGCGCGGCGGAGATGGAATGCTACGACGAGGTCCTGCGGCGCTATGCCGAGGACGCGCATGATGAAATCCGTGCGGTGGCGGCGGATGCGCTGATCTATAAGGGCATGAGCCTCGGCGCGATCGCCGAAGACGCGGCGGAAGATACCGGGGTGCGCGAAATTGACGCGGAGATCGCATGCTACGATGAGGCCGTCGCCCGCTACGGCGCGGAGGAAGCCGTCGGTCTCAAGCGCGCGGTGGCGGAGGCGCTGCTGCACAAAGCCGAGACGCTGCTGGAAGCCGAACGCGTCGGCGAGGCAACCCAATGCCTCGATAGGGTCGTCGCCGGCTACGCCGCGATCGACGACGAGGATCTGCAGGAGATCGTGCAGGACGCGCGCGCCTTGCGGGCGGACATCTGAACGCGCGACCGAAGCTGACAACTTTGTCAGGCCGCCGGCATCAGGATTCCGTCATGTCGGCGCGGCTAGGGTTTGGCCGTCCTGCTTCTCGCGGGGCCGGAGCGCCGTTCGGGGCTCCGCAATCCGATCTCTGGCGAGGAAACCATGACACAACGCTTCCACCGTGCCCTGCGCTTTGCCGCGGCCTGCGCCATTGTCGGCGCCTTTGCCGCGCCCGCTTTGGCCGATGGCTCGATCGTCAAAGTCAAGTTGTGGGACAAGGGCTCGAATGCCCCGATGACCACGGACGAAGGCATGGGAATGATGCATGCCAGCATGGCCGGCTCGACCATGGGCGTGAAGCTCGACAAGAAGACGGCCAAGGCGGGTGAGGTCACATTCAAGGTGACCAACAACTCCAAAGAGACCGTGCACGAAATGCTGGTCGTTCCAGCGCCGGCCGATGGCGTGCTGCCCTATAATTCCAGCGAAGCGAAATTCGATGAGGACAAGGCGGGTTCCCTCGGCGAGGTGGAAGAGCTGGAGCCCGGCAAGAGCGGAGAGCTCACCCTCAACTTAAAGCCCGGCAAATACCTGCTCACCTGCAACGTCGCCAACCACTTCGCCAACGGCATGTGGACGACGCTGACGGTGCAATGATTTCGTAACAGTGGGACGGGAGTCGAGACAGCGGGCGCGCAACAGAACTGCAACCTCGCTGACTCGCAAATGTCGCGGCGGTGAATAGGGGGGCGTCATCGGACGCGCGGATTTTGATCCGCGATGGCACCGACCGATTCGCCAAAGACCCGGACCCGGGTCGGCGCACAGCTTCTCACCCGCCGCGCCGCGTTGCGGATGGCGGGTGCGGCCGCCCTGGCCCTGCCGGCCTCCCGCCTGCTGGCGGCGCCGCTGCCGACCATCGCGATCCGCGTTGCCACCCCGACGGCGCGGCAGTTCGACTGGCGCGACGATCCCTTCACCCTCGGCGTTGCCTCCGGCGCGCCGCGCTCCGACGGCTTCGTGCTGTGGACGCGCCTCGCGCCAGATCCGCTGAGCGCCGACCCGGCCGGTGGCGTCCCAGACCGTCCCGAGGGCGGCGATCGTGAAATCAAGTATGAGATCGCCGACGACCCCGCTTTCCGCCGCATCTCGCAGCGCGGCACCGCCCGCGCCGAAGCCGCCTTCGCCCATTCCGTCCATCTCAGCGTGCGGGGGTTGCAGCCGGCCCGCTCCTATTGGTACCGCTTCCATCTCGGCCCCTGGGTCAGCGCCGTTGGCCGCGCGACGACCGCGCCGGCGCCGGGCAGCAGGGTGCCGTCGCTGCGCTTCGGCTATTGCTCCTGCGCCAATTACGAGCAGGGTTATTTTTCCGCCTATCGCCATCTGGCGGACGAGGCGCCGGACCTGGTCCTGTTCCTCGGCGACTACATCTACGAATCGGTCGATCCTTCGCCCGCCGCCGTGCGCCATCACAGCGACGGCAAGGCGGCCACCAACCTCGCGCTCTATCGCAACCGCTATGCGCAATACCGCCTCGATCCCGATCTGCGGCGCTTGCATGCGGCGGCCACTTCGCTCATCACCTGGGACGATCACGAGGTCGAGAACGACTATGCCGGCGCCTGGTCCGAAGACCTGATACCGCCGGCGGAATTCCTGAAGCGCCGCGCCGCCGCCTATCGCGCGTTCTATGAGCACATGCCGCTCGATCCAGCTGTGTCGCGGCCGAGGGGCGATGCGATGCGGATCTATCAGTCCCTCGACTGGGGCGGCCTCGCGCGCATCCATGTGCTGGATGGGCGGCAATATCGCTCCGCCGAAGCCTGCTATGGCCCCGGCAAAGGCGGCGGCCACGTCGAGACGCTGAAAAGCTGCCCGGAACTCGACGACCCCACCCGCTCCCTGCTGGGCATGGAGCAGGAGAGCTGGCTCTACGAGCAGCTGTCAGCATCGCCCGCGCGCTGGAACGTAATCGCGCAGGACGTCCTGATGGCGCGGGCGGAAGGCACGCGCCCCGACGGCAGCCGGGGCGCATGGACCGAAGCGTGGGACGGCTATCCCGAAGCGCGCAAGCGGCTGCTGACGCATTTGCGCGACCAGAACATCGCCAACCCGGTGGTGATCGGCGGCGACAATCACGCCTTCTGGGCCAACGACCTCAAGCCCGACTTCGACGATTTGAAGGCCCCTGCCGTCGCCACCGAATTCATCGGCGGCTCCATCACCTCGCATGGGCCGGACTACGATGCGACCATGAAGATCGTCGCCCAGAACCCGCATGTGCATTTCTTCGAAAGCCGCAAGCGCGGCTACGCCATCGCCGACGTGACACCGGCGGGCATGGAAACGCGGTTCCAAATGGTGACCGACGCCACCGACCCGAGCGCGAAGAAGGAAACGCTGGCGCGCTTTGTCACCGAAAGCGGCAAGGCAGGCGCGGTGATAGCCTAAACTGGCTTGCGCGCCCAGGTCGCGGGCATGGTGGCCTGCGCGATCGCGATGGTTTCGTCGGCAGCGACCGCCGCCAGATCGGCCGCGAGCGCATCGAGCTCCGCCTGGGTGCAGAGGCCCTTCTCCAGCATATAGGGGCCCGCCTCCAGGAACGAATATTCCCACAGCCGCTTGCGCTCGCCGCGCAGATAGATCGGATGGACGATCGCGGTTTCCGGCGCGGGAAATCCCGCCTCCAGGAACATCTGCGGCAGCTTCAGTCCCAGCCTGCAATCCGATCCGCGCAGCCCTGTGCGGGCGATGACCAATTCACGGACGCGCGCATAAGCCGCCGTCGGCGGCACCGAATACAATCCCTCGATATCGACGTCGAAGACGATCACCAGGCCGCCCGGCCTGGCGAGCGCAGCGATCTCGCGCAGCGCATCCATCGGCCGAGCGAGGTGGCACAGCACGAACCGGCAATGAACCACGTCGAACGCGGCGCGCGGCAGGCCGGTCTCGTAGATGCTGGCCTCCACCAGGCGGATGTTGCGATGGCCGGCGGCCTCCGCCTGCGCCTTGGCGATGGCGAGCTGCTCGGCGCTGAGATCGACGCCGGTCACGTCGCCCGCATCGCCGACTTGCCCGGCGAACCAGCGCAGCGTATTGCCGGTGCCGCAGCCGAGATCGGCGACGCGCCCGCCCTTCGGGATGCCGATGTCGCGCATGATGCGCGCGGCATCCGGACCGTAGACCTCCTCGAGCAGCGCCAGGCGCTTCGCTCCGGCCGCGCCGGTCGCCAGATAGTAGGTATCGCCGCCGGACTTCGCGTTCATTGCAATCCCGCTCGCCAGCGATCGCCAGCCTAACGCCTCAGGATCGGCCGCGCATCACCAATCGGCGCGCGGCGGCGGACGCCAGCCGTGCATAGCGTACATCGCCGTGAATCAGGGTCAGCGCCATGGCGCCCTCCAGCAGCATCTGGACCTGCGCCGCAGCGTCGCGCGCGTCGCGCGCGCCGCACTCCGCCAGCCGGCGTGCCAGCTCGGCCTCGAGCGCGCTCTTGTGGCGGCGCGTGGCGAGGCGCGCCGGGTGGCCCGGCAAATCGGCCAGTTCCATGGCGATGCGGGTGAAGCCGGAGCCGGTCCAGTGACGCCGGGCCGCCGCCTCCGCCTTGACCCAATGCACGACGCTCTCGAACAGCCGCGCGACCAGCGCGCGCGCATCCCGCGTCGCCGCCGGCCGGTCCATCCAGCGCGTCATCTCCGCCAGCACGAAGCCATGCTGATGCTCCAGCATAGCGCCCGCCAGCGCGTCCTTGCTGCGCACATGGTAGTAGAGCGTGCGCTTGGTGACGCCGGCCTTGGCCGCGATCTCGTCCAGGCTCGCGCGCTGAAACCCCTTGCGATAGAACAGCGCATAAGCCGCACCGAGAATGCGCGCGCGGGTGGCGGTGGAATCGCGGGGCATTGCTTGTCCTCTCCAAACAGCCGAATCCCTCTCCCCCAATTTGGGGGACGGTTGGGGTGGGGGAAGCGAGCGAAGACTTCTTGCGATCGTGCGTCGGCTTCCCCTCCCTACCCTCCCCCGTGTCGGGGGAGGGGATTGTATACTCGGTAGTGTATATACCCGCGGCCCGGCCCCGGCCTAGCATCGCGGGACAGAGCGGGAGAACACCGATGACCGAATCCCTCACCATCCGGTCCCTGACTGCGCGCGCGGTGGTGGCGCCGTTGGCGCGGCCGTTGCGCACTGCTTCCGGCGAGATTCCAGCGGCGCCGCTGCTGCTGATCGACATCGCGACCAACGAGGGGATCACGGGCCGGGCCTATCTGTTCGGCTATACCAGAGTGACGTTGCGCGCGCTGAAGGCGCTGACCGAAGACCTGGCTCCCCTCCTGATCGGCAAGCCCTGCGCCCCGTACGACCGCGCCGCCGAGTTCGAACGCACCTTCCGCCTGCTCGGCCGGCAAGGATTGCTGGGCATGGCGCTCTCCGGCATCGACATGGCGCTGTGGGATGCGCTGGGCCGCGCGCTGAACCAGCCGGTGGTCGCACTCCTCGGCGGAATGCCGCGCCCGATCCAGGCCTACGATTCCTTTGGCCTCATCGACCTCAAGGAGGATGCCAGGCGGCTGGAGCGCTCGCTGGCGCAAGGCTTCCGCGCCATCAAGATCAAGCTCGGCGGCGGCGACCTTGTGGCGGACGTCGCGATCGTGCGCGACGTGCGCGGCATCATCGGCGACCAGACTCGCCTGATGGTCGATTACAACCAGTCGCTCAGCACGCCCGAGGCGATCCGCCGCCTGCGGGCGCTGGCGCCATACGACCTCACGTGGGTGGAGGAGCCGGTGCCGGCGGAGGACCTGGCCGGCCACGCCGCCGTGCGTGCCAGCAAGCTCGCCCCGGTGCAGACCGGCGAGAACTGGTGGTTCGCCGCCGACATGGCGAAGGCGATCGCGGCCGGCGCCTCGGACCACGCGATGCCGGACATCATGAAGATCGGCGGCGTCACCGGCTGGTTGCGCGCCGCCGCGCTCGCCGAAACCGCGAGCCTGCCGGTCTCCAGCCACATTTTCATCGAGGCCAGCGCCCACGTGATGCCGGTGACGCCGACCGCGCTCTATCTCGAATATCTCGACAGCGCCGGCGCGGTCCTGAAAGACCCGCTGCCGGTGGTGGACGGCAAGGTCACCGCCCAGGGCCCGGGGCTTGGGCTGGAGTGGGACGAGCAGAAAGTGGCGAAATACGCAGCCTGACTGCCGCTATTGCTCCAGCGGCGAGCGCGTGTTCCGCATGCTGGGGCGCTGGCGCATCGCTTCCCACCAGCGCGATAGGCGCGGGCGCGCCTTCACCAGCGCCGCCCCTTCGGGCGCGAGAGTGCCATAGGCCAGCATGGCGGCGAGGTGCAGGTCGGCGAGGGTGAGGTCCTTGCCGGTCAGATGCGGGCCCTTGGCATCCGCCATGTGCTCCAGCGCATCCAGCGCATAGGCGACCTGCGGGATCGCGGCGGCGATCTTCTCTTCGTCGGCGATGCGCCGCGCGACCGTGGCGCGATAGCGTTCGATGAAAATGTTCCACACCATCGGGCGATAGCCGTAATTCTCGATGATGGAGATGATCTGGTTGACGCGCGCGCGGGCGCGCGGGCTGAGCGGCATCAAGGCCGGTCCGTCGAACGCCTCCTCGACATAGCGCGTGATGGCGCTGGCTTCGTAGAGCCGCTCGCCCTCATGCTCGAAC
>DASYRS010000082.1:0-5835 GCA_036004205.1 Dongiaceae bacterium | reverse complement strand
TCTTCAAGGGCGACACCATCAACACGCCCTCGCTGCTGTGCGTCGAGGACCAGATCGACGCGCTCAGATGGGCGCGCAAGATCGGCGGCCTGCCGGCGCTGGTCACGCGCTCGCGCGGCAATCTCGCGGTGCTGGAGCGCTGGGCCGCCGCCTCCAGCTGGGTGCGGTTCCTGGCCGACGATCCCAAGGCGCGCTCCAATACCAGCGTGTGCCTGAAGATCGCCGATCAAGCGGTCGATCAGGCCAAGACCGCCGCCGGCATCGCCAGCCTGCTAGAAAAGGAAGGTGTCGCCTTCGACATCGGCTCCTACCGCGATGCGCCGCCGGGTCTGCGCATCTGGTGCGGCGCCACCGTGGAGCGCGCCGATCTGGAAGCCTTGACGCCCTGGCTCGACTGGGCGTTCGCCGAGATTGCGAAGAAGGGATGATTCAAATGCCCAAGGTTCTGATTGCCGACGAGCTTTCCCCCGCCGCGGTGCAGGTATTCCGCCATCGCGGCATCGAGGTCGACGAGAAGATCGGCCTGAAGCCCAGGGAGCTGCGCGACATCATCGGCGAGTATGATGGCCTGGCCATCCGCTCCGCCACCAAGGTGACGCCGGAAGTGATCGCGGTCGCCAAGAAACTGAAGGTGGTCGGCCGCGCCGGCATCGGCATCGACAATATCGACCTCAAGACCGCGACCGCCGCCGGCATCTGCGTCATGAACACGCCGTTCGGCAATTCCATCACGACCGCCGAGCATGCCATCGCCATGATGATGGCCCTCGCCCGGCACATCCCGCAGGCCGACCGCACCACCCAGGCCGGCAAGTGGGAGAAGTCGAGGTTCGTCGGGGTCGAGCTCTATGCCAAGACCCTCGGCCTCATCGGCTGCGGCAATATCGGCTCCATCGTCGCCGACCGGGCGCAAGGGCTGAAGATGAAGGTCATTGCCTACGATCCTTTCCTGTCGCCCGACCGCGCACTCGATCTCGGCGTCGAGAAGGTGGAGCTGGAGGAGCTTTACAGCCGCGCGGATTTCATCTCGCTCCACACGCCGCTGACCGACCAGACCCGCAGCATGATCAGCAAGGACTCGCTCGCCAAGTGCCGGCCGGGCGTGCGAATCGTGAATTGCGCGCGCGGCGGGCTGATCGTCGAAGAGGACCTGCGGGCAGCGCTCGAGAGCGGCCATGTCGGCGGCGCGGCGCTGGATGTGTTCTCCGAGGAGCCCGCCACCAGCAATGTCCTGTTCCAGCATCCGCACGTCGTGACGACGCCGCATCTCGGCGCCTCGTCGACCGAGGCTCAGTTGAACGTGGCGCTGCAGGTAGCCGAGCAGATGTCCGACTTCCTGCTGCATGGCGCCGTCACCAACGCCCTCAACATGCCGTCGGTGACGGTGGAAGAGGCGCCCCGCCTGAAGCCCTATCTCAAGCTGGCGGAGCAGCTCGGCTCCTTCGCGGGGCAAGTGACCGAGGATCCGATCAAGCGCGTCGTGGTCGAGTATGAAGGCCACGTCACGTCGCTCAACATCAAGCCGCTGACCGGCACCATCCTGCAGGGAGTGCTGCGCGGCTCGCTCGACAACGTGAACATGGTCAATGCCGCGCATATCGCCAAGGAACGCGACATCGAGGTCAGCGAGGTGCGGCACGAACGCGAAGGCGACTATCATACCCTGATCCGCCTGACGGTCGAGACCGACCGGTTCACCCGCGATATCGCCGGCACCCTGTTCGCGGAAAAGCGGCCGCGCCTGGTCCAGATCAAGGGCATCAATGTCGACGCGGAGCTGGGGCCCCACATGCTCTATGTCACCAACGAGGACAAGCCGGGCATGATCGGCAACCTCGGCACGGTGCTGGGCGACAACAAGATCAACATCGCGACCTTCGCCCTCGGCCGCTCGGCGCCGGGACAGGACGCCATCGCGCTGATCGAGATCGACGGCCCGATTCCCCCGCAGGTGCTGGAGAAGGTGCGCACGCTACCCAATGTGCGCCAGGCCAAGGCGCTGGTATTCTGATCGGATGGCAAGGAAGATCCGTCTGAAATCGCTGCGCCCGCTGCCCAAGCGCAGCGAGGAGGAGAATGACGACCTGGTGAAGGCGCACCAGAAGAAGCTGGTGCGCGTCCAGCAGGCGCTGCTGTTCACCGGCGAGCGGGCGGTGGTGGTGTTCGAGGGCATGGACGCCGCCGGCAAGGGCGGCACCATCCGGCGCCTCGCCTGGGCCATGGACCCGCGCTCGCTCAAGGTCTGGCCGATCGGGGCTCCGAACGAGATCGAGGCCAAGCAGCATTACCTGCAGCGCTTCTGGACCCGCCTGCCGGAGAAGACCCAGATCGCGGTGTTCGACCGGTCCTGGTACGGCCGCGTCCTGGTGGAGCGGGTCGAGGGGCTCACGCCCAAGATGGACTGGAAGCGGGCCTACCGGGAAATCAACGCGTTCGAACAGCAGATGGTGGATGACGGCATCCGGGTGGTGAAGATCTTCCTCCATATCAGCAAGGAGGAGCAGCGCCGACAATTGATCGAGCGGATGCGCGATCCGCTGAAGCGCTGGAAGCTGAGCTTCGACGATTTCCGCAACCGCAGCCGCTGGGCGGATTATGTCGAGGCGATCGAAGACATGTTCGACCACACCGGCACCAAGGCCGCTCCCTGGCACGCTGTGCCGTCCGACGACAAGCCGGCGGCCCGGGCCGAGGCGCTCGGCATACTGGCCAAGGAACTCAGCAAGGGTCTCGATTTGTCGCTGCCGCCGCTGGACCGCAAGATCGCTCGTGCGGCGCTCAAGGCGCTCGGCAAAAATGCCTTAAAATCAGCCGAGTAAAAAGCCACACTACCGTTCTGTCTCAACGCCTCGTCCTGCCGCGCTGCCTTGACAAATCCCTGGTAAGGCATGGAATCCCGCTGTAATTCATTCTGATAAATCGGCCGCAGGGGAATTCGGGGATGTCTGTGCGTTTTCGGTCAGTGATTTCGCTGGCGGTCTTTGCCGCGCTTGTGTCCGGCTGCTTCCCGGCCGTGCCGCCAGCGGGCCCCTACGAGCCGTCGCCACCGCCCTCGCCGCTCGCCGGCACCAGCTGGGTGCTGGACACCGGCACCAACATCGTGACGACCCAGGCCGCTCCAGCCGCCACGACGACCACCGCCGGCGGGACGGTGGCCCCGGCCGTGGCGCCAGGGCCGATCCAGGCATCCTGGCTGCTGCCCGAGCGGGGATCGCACCCGACCTTGAGCTTCTCCGCCGACCGGAACGCGGCGTCGGGCTCGACCGGCTGCAACCGCTATTTCGGCAATTTCTCGGCCGGCCCGAACAGCCTCTGGTTCGGCGGCCTCGCCACCACGAAGATGATGTGCTTCGACGCCCTGGCGGTGCAGGAGATCGCCTATCTGGACGCCCTCTCCAAGGTGAGCGGGTACCTCAACAACGGCACCAGCCTGACCCTCAGCACCAGCGATGGGCGGCAACTGACCTTTACGCCGCTCTCCACCTCGATCGGCACCCAGGCGGCCAGCTACCGCTATGTCTGCGACGACGGGCTCTATTTCACCGCCAATTTCGATCCGGCGGCCCAGAGCGCGGCGATCCAGGTCTCCACCGGCGCCACCGACACGCTGGCGCAGGAAGCGACCGGAGCAGCCGCGACCTATGCCTCGCAGCGGCATCGCCTGCATGCCAAGGGCAACGAGGCGCTGCTGGACACCCTCTATGACGGCGTGACCCACCATTGTGTCGCGCCGCTCTCCCCGCAAGGGTGAGGGCGATCAGCCAAACGGCGCGGATTGACGCGCCGGCCTTGGATCGCGGCCCGGCGTGGGCACGCCCCGCTTGAAACCCGAGAGCCTCATTGTCCAGACCGAGCCGCAATGGCTGACATTGCGCGATGCGATCGCGACCCCGTTCGCGCTGGTGGCGCTCGCCGACGCGCCGGACCAGCCGCCGCGCCACCCGAGATTCAAGGTGTATACCAAAGGCTGCCTGTACGATTCCGGCGGTGGCCGGATCGACCTGTCGGTCCGGGTCGGCGGCATCGGCGGCGATCAGGCCGCGTCGATCGATCCGGCCACATTACCCCCGGAGCAGCGCGGCGGCACCTGGCTGGCCGGCCGGACGCTCTATCTCGGCACCTTCATGAACCACTACGGGCACTTCATCACGGAGAGCCTGTCGCGCTTTTGGCGCCAGGAGGCCGCGACCTTCGATCAGATCGTCGCCTATCCCTTCATGCACAATGACGGCGCCATCCTGATGGAGGAGTTTCACCGCTATCTGGGGGGGCTGCTGGATGTGCCGATCGACCGCATGGCGGTCCTGCGCAGCCAAACCGTGTTCGACGAGATCGTGGTGCCGGAACAGCTCTGGACCTACAACGTCCATGCGAACGTCCGGATGCGCGAGCTCTATGGGCGGATCGGCGCGCGTCACGCCGGCAGGCGGTCCACCGGGCGCATCTTCCTGTCGCGCATGGATTCGAGCCGACTGGGCAACGCGCGGGCGGTGGAGGAGATCTTCGCCGGCTTCGGCTTCCGCGTGCTCTATCCCGAGCGGATCGCGATCGCCGAGCAGCTGTCGCTCTATGCCAACTGCGAGATCCTGGCCGGCCTGTCGGGCAGCGCGATGCACAATTGCCTGTTCGCGCGGCCCGGCCTGATGACCATCGAGGTCGGCGATGCGCGCTCCCGCCGCAAGCCGGCCATCATGCAGCGGATCGCCAACGAGCTGGCGCAGATCGAGGCCCACTTCATCCCCTTCGGCGAGGCCAACGACATCCGCATCGATCCGAAGGTCGTCAGAAAAAACCTGCGCAACATCCTCGGCGAGTTGCCGCGCCGCGGGCCGGTCCTGTGGCTGCGGCTGAAGCGCCGGATCGAGCGGCTGAAGAAACCGCGCAAACGCTCGAAAGGCTCGTTGTAGCGGTCGCATTTTCTATGCCGAACCGGTGGCCGCTTCGGCGGAAAATGCTCTATGCCGACTTGCGAGGCGGGTCGTAGAACATCCGGTTGGCGGCCCAGCAGCGCACCATGGAGCGCTCGATCTTGTGCTCCTTGTGGTACCAGATCTCGATCCACATCGGGGTGCCCGCCTTGGCATAAGCGGTCGGCACGCGCGCATAGGCGATGTTCTTTTTCATGGTCGGCGACCAGCAGGCCGAGGTGGTGAGGCCCAGCTCCTGCTTGCCCGGCTGGTCGGCATAGAGAAACGAGCCGGGCGCGGGCTTGCGGCCCTCGATCTCGATCCCGGTCAGCACGTAGCGGCTGAGGCCCTGCTCCTTCTCGCGCTTCAGCGCGCGCTTGCCGACGAAGTAGCCCTGCTTGTTGAGATTGACGGTCCAGCCGATGCCGAGCTCGTAGGGCGACATGCGGTTGCTTGGCCGCAAGGCATGCATCGCGCCGGAATAGTCGATGTCGATCAGGATGAAGCCCGCTTCGATGCGTGCGATCTCCAGCGCCTGCGCGCCGATCGGCGCGATCTTGTGGTCGCGCCCCACGTCGAACAAGCGGTCCCACAGCCAGAGCGCATCCCCAGGCTTCACCCAGATCTCGTAGCCGAGGTCGCCGGTGAAGCCGGCGCGGTCGATGCGCAGCCAATGGCCATTCAGCTCCAGCTCCATGATGCCGAAGCGCGGCAGATGGTCGATGCCGTTGATGCCGAGGGCGCGCAGCACGTCACGCGACTTCGGGCCCTGCAGCGACAGACCGGCGTAGTCGTGTGAGGCTTCCTCGATCTTCACCTCGAAGCCGTAGGCGACCTGCTCCAGCCAATGGAGCTGGTCCTTCGCCGCGTTCAGCAGGAAGTCGTTCTCGCCGAAGCGGAAGATCGTGCCCTCCTCCACCAGCATGCC
>DASYRS010000081.1:0-4346 GCA_036004205.1 Dongiaceae bacterium | reverse complement strand
CTCCTTCTCGATCGCGGTCCCGCTGGCGCCGGTCTCGGAAGTGCGCAAGCCGGCGGGCATTGCGGTCGCGCCGCGCTCGCGCCGCTTCGCCCATGCCCCGCTGGTGGTCTGCATCGACGACGAACGGCAGGTGCGCGAGGGCATGGCCGCCTTGCTCGGCTCCTGGGGCTGCGAGACCGTGCTGGGCGAAAGCGCCGAGGAAATCCTGGGCGCGATCGAGCGCGCCGGGCGCATCCCCGATCTGCTGCTGATCGATCTTCATCTCGCCAACGGCGAGAACGGCTTCTCGATCATCTCGCGCCTGCGCCGGCATTGGGCCGCCGACCTGCCCGCTGCCCTCATCACCGCCAACCGCGACCCCGCCAACCTCGCCATCGCCCGCACCCAGCGCGTCGACGTGCTGCTGAAGCCGGTGAAGCCGGCGCAACTGCGCGCCCTGATCGCGCAACGCGCGGCCAGCGCGGAGTAGACGGCAGCCAGTTGCTCTCGCTAAGCCTCGTCCGCCACCGGCGCCGGCAGGGGCGCGGCTGGATCGAGCGACAATCGCTGCGCCAGCACGATGGCCTGGGTGCGGGAATGGACGCCCATCTTGCGCAGGATCTCGGTCACGTGCGCCTTCACCGTCGCCTCGCCGATCTGCATGTCGTAGGCGATGATCTTGTTCGGCTTGCCTTCCGCCATCAGCGCGAACACCCGGTGCTGCTGCGGCGTCATGCGGGCGGCGCGGGTGGCGAGGTCGGCGTCGGTCGGCGACAGCGCGCCGTCGCCGGCGCCGGGCGGCAGCACGATCTCGCCCCGCATCACCGCGCGCACCGAGGCGATGATTTCCTCCATCGGCGAGGATTTGGGGATGAACCCGGCGGCGCCCATCTCCACCGCCTGGCGCATCGCCGCCGCGTTGCGGGTCGCCGAGACGATCACCAAGGGTGCGGTCGGATAGCTGGCGCGCAGGGCCGAGACGCCCGCCAGCCCCTGCATGCCCGGCATGTCGAGGTCGAGGATGACGAGGTCGACATCCGGCCGCCCGGCGATCGCCGCCCCGGCCTCGTCCAGCGTGCCGGCGAGCGCGACCTCCGCCTTGGGGAACGCCGCACGCAGCGCGAGCGCAAGCGCATCCCGCACCATGGGATGATCGTCCGCCACGATAAACGTCACGTCCGGCAGGTCCTTGCCCTCCGCCAGCCAGGATCACGAGAGGTTAGCACAGATTGCGCCCCGCCTCAGGCCCCGCGCGCAGCCGCCTTGATTCCACGCGGCCCGGCGGCCAGGATGAAAAATCTGCGCTCTTTTCAGCGACTCGGGGCCTGATGCCCAGCCAACCTGCCAATCAGAATGCCCTCAAGGTTGCCCTGGTGACCGGCGCGGCCAAGCGCATCGGCAAGTCGATCGCCCTGCGCCTCGCGGAAAGCGGCTGGAACGTCGCGATCCATTATCGCAGCTCCGCCGCCAAGGCCGAAGCGGTCGCCGCCGAGGTTCGCCTGCGCGGCGGCAAGGCGATGACAATAGAGGCCGACCTTTCCAAGGAGCACGAGGTCGAGGCCATCGTTCCCAAGGTGGCTGAGCAGTTGGGTCCGGTCAGCCTGCTGGTGAACAACGCCTCGGTGTTCGAGATGGACAAGGCCGAGACCGCGACCCGCGCCAGCTGGGACAGGCACATCGAGACCAACCTGCGCGCGCCGTTCGTGCTGTCCCAGGCCTTCGCGCGCCAGTTCACCGCCGACAGCGGCGGCAACATCATCAACCTGCTGGACCAGAGGGTGTGGAAGCTGACGCCCTATTTCATCAGCTACACCGTCGCGAAGATGGGGTTGTGGACGCTGACCCGCTCGCTGGCGCTGTCCTACGCGCCGCGCATCCGGGTCAACGGCATCGGGCCCGGCCCGACCCTGCCCTCGCCGCGGCAGAGCCCCGAGCAGTTCTCGCAGCAATCGGCGGCCATGCCCCTGGGCCACGGCGCCACGCCCCGGGAGATCGCACGCGCCGTTGTGTTCATCCTGGAAACGCCCTCGATGACCGGGCAGATGATCGCCCTCGATGGCGGGGAGCATCTGGGCTGGCAGGTGCCGGGCAAGGGCTACCAGCCGCGGGAATAAGCAGCCAATCCCCACAAAATCAGCGGGAAATGGCAGCGGGAAATGACTGGCCTTTTCGCGGCCATTTCCTTCGCCTGTGGAATAGATTCGCGCTTCCCGGGTTCCTATATTAGGCTCATCGATATGGCCGCAATGCGGCCCGGAATTGCGAAATCATCGGCGAGAGCCCCAGGGTGCGGCTCTCCTTACCAGCCCCAGAGTGCGGCGAGCGTCCGAAAGGATCGAAGCCATCATGTCGTCTCCCGCGGAGAGAGTGACCGTATTGCCGGCCGCGCTGCACGGCCGCACCATGAAAGTGTTCGTGCGCGACCTGATCCTGCCCTGCCGGATCGGCGTCTACAGCCATGAGAAGGACGGCGAACAGCGCGTGCGGATCAATCTGGAGCTGACCTGCGTCGAGCACCCGGCGATCAACGACGAGCACAATAACGTCGTCTGCTATGCCGAGATCGTCGCCGACATCCGGCGGCTCCTGGCGAAGGGCCATATCAACCTGGTCGAGACCCTGGCGGAAAAGATCGCCGGCCAGTGCCTGGAGGATCACCGGATCCTCAGCGCCAAGGTGCGGGTCGAAAAGCTCGATGTCATGCCGGAGGCGAGCGCGGTCGGCGTGGAGATCGAGCGACACCGCGTGAATCGTTAATTTTCACGGTCAATAAAAGGTTAGCAGGACTGCCTATGGCGCGAGATTCTCGCGGGAATCCGCCATTTTTTCGGTCATGGGACCGTCAAAATGGCCGAGTTCTGCGGTTTCCGGGGCAAGTTGTGCACAGAGGCCTAGGCGGTTCTAGGTGTCCGGAAAGAGTCAAGTACTGATTCGAGTCTGTGACCGCCTGATGACCAATTGATTCGGTGAAATCACATGATTTCAATTGGATAGTGTTTTGTGCCTGTTTTTTATGCAACTGGCGCGGCCCGCGGGAATCCGAGACCGACACATTTGTGCAGCAGGTTTTTCGACAGACTTATCCACAGGAATCGTGGATATCTGGACTGGTTGGTCAAACGACGACTCCGATTGGCAAACGGAATCGCGGAATCGTGCGGTTCGCCCCTTCTAAACTTGTCCCGTTGCGACACACTTGCAGGTGCGCCGAGCGACCGCCGGCGGGATTTGACCGGCGATCCCGCGCGGCGTAATCGGGTCCCAGCAGCCACGTGGCGGACATGAGTTCGAAAGCCAACAAACCCGATCCCGTAGAAGCGATCGACGACCAGCCGGAGCCGGTCGAGGCGCCCGCGGGAAGCCTCGGCGGCGGCCTCGGCCATGGGCTGGAGGTGATCCGCGAGCGGGTGAAGACCCTGCCCGCCGCGCCCGGCGTCTACCGCATGATCAACGTGCGGGGCGACGTGCTCTATGTCGGCAAGGCGCGCGACCTCAAGAAGCGCGTTTCCTCCTATACCCAGATCTACCGGCTCGACATGCGGCTGCAGCGCATGGTGGCGGAGACCGCGACCATGGAGTTCGTCGCGACCCACACCGAGGTCGAGGCCCTGCTGCTGGAATCCAACCTCATCAAGCGCTACCTGCCGCGCTACAACGTGCTGCTGCGCGACGACAAGAGCTTCCCCTACATCGCCATCACCGGCGATCATCCGGTTCCGCAGATCACCAAGCATCGCGGCGCGCGCAACCGCCCCGGCGAATATTTCGGGCCCTTCGCCTCCGCCGGCGCGGTCAACCGCACCATCGTCGCCTTGCAGCGCGCCTTCCTGCTGCGCAATTGCAGCGACAGCATGTTCGCGATGCGCACGCGCCCCTGCCTGCAATACCAGATCAAGCGCTGCTCCGCGCCCTGCGTGCAGCGCATCTCGGTCGAGGATTACAGCGAGCTGGTGACGGAGGCGCGCGATTTCCTGACCGGCAAGAGCCGCGAGATCCAGGACCGCCTGGTGCTGGAAATGCGCGGAGCCAGCGACGCCCTCGATTTCGAGCGCGCCGCGCGCCTGCGCGACCGCATCCAGGCGCTCACGCAAATCCAGTCGCGCCAGGACATCAACCTCGCCGGCGTCGAGGAAGCCGACGTGATCGCGGCCTGGCAGGAAGCCGGCCAGACCTGCATCCAGGTGTTTTTCTTCCGCAACCACGGCAATTACGGCAACCGGGCCTATTTCCCCTCGCACGACAAGAGCACGGAGTTGGCCGACGTGCTGGCCGCCTTCATGGGCCAGTTCTACGAGAACAAGCAGCCGCCGCGCCTCATCCTGGTCAGCGACACGCCGACCGAGTGCGAGCTGCTGGGGGAGGCGCTG
>DASYRS010000080.1:0-29012 GCA_036004205.1 Dongiaceae bacterium | reverse complement strand
CACCCAATGTCGCCTTCATGGTCCGGCCGCTTTATTGCGGCGCGGTGCTCACTGTTAATTGACTGATCCGGTTAAAATTCTGTCCAAACGGTCAATATGCGCTTGATTTTCCCATGGCGCGCCGAAATGATGGCAACAGGCCTGAATTCTGGGTAGCGACAATGGGCCTGATAGGGTGGGACCGGTGGTCAATCCGGCCCGAGGCAAAAACGGGAGACTATTCATGAAGACGTTGATGCAGGCGGCCTTTGCCGCTGGCGCATTCTGCTTGGCCGCGTCGGCAGCTATGGCCGATCCCGCGGTCGTCTACGATTCCGGCGGCAAATTCGACAAGTCGTTCAACGAAGCCGCCTATAACGGCATCGAGAAGTTCAAGAAGGACACCGGCACCAGCTATCTCGAGTTCGAGGTGCAGGCCGACGCGCAGCGCGAGCAGGCGTTCCGCAAGATGGCGCAGCGCGGCGCCGATCCCATCATCGGCATCGGCTTCAGCCAGGAATCGGCGATCAAGAAAGTGGCGCCCGAATTTCCCAAGATCCGCTTCGTGATCATTGATTCCGTGGTCGACCTGCCGAACGTGCAGTCGATCGTGTTCAAGGAGCAAGAAGGCTCCTACCTGGTCGGCGTGCTGGCGGCTCTTGCCAGCAAATCGGGCAAGGTCGGGTTCGTCGGCGGCATGGATATCCCGCTGATCAGCCGGTTCGAATGTGGCTATGCGCAGGGTGCGAAGGCGGCGAATGCGAACGTCGAGGTGCTCGCCAACATGACCGGCACGACTCCCGCTGCCTGGAACGACCCGACCCGTGGCGCCGAGCTCGCCAAGGGCCAGTTCGACCGCGGCGTCGACGTGGTGTTCGCGGCGGCCGGCGGCACCGGCGCCGGCGTCTATCAGGCGGCCAAGGATTCCGGCAAGCTCGCGATCGGCGTCGATTCCAACCAGAACCATCTGCAGCCCGGCACCATGCTGACCTCGATGATGAAGCGGGTCGACGTGGCGGTCTATGACAGCGCCAAGGCGGCGAAGGACGGCACCTGGAAAGCGGGCGTCACGGTCCTCGGCCTGAAGGAAAAGGGCGTCGACTGGGCGCTCGACGACAACAACAAGTCGCTGATCACCGACGACATGAAGGCGAAGGTGGAGGCCGCGCGCGCCGACATCATCGCCGGCAAGATCGAGGTGCACGACTACATGTCCGATAATGCCTGCCCGAACTGATCGGGCTTGCCTCCGGAATGGCAACTGAACAAGTTGGCATTGCAGGATCGCCGTCGGCCGCAACCCGGCCGGCGGCGATCGAATTGCGTGGCATCGACAAATCCTTCGGTGCCGTCCGCGCCAACAGGAATGTCGACCTCACCATCGCCAAGGGATCGATCCACGGCATCATCGGCGAGAACGGTGCCGGCAAGTCGACCCTGATGAGCATCCTCTACGGCTTCTACACGGCCGATGCAGGCGAGATTCTGATCAACGGCAAAGCCGCGCGGATCCACAGCTCCCACGATGCGATCGCCGCCGGCATCGGCATGGTGCATCAGCATTTCATGCTGGTGGAGCCGTTCACCGTTCTCGAGAACGTCATGCTGGGAGCCGAGGGCGGCGTGCTGCTGCGTAGTGGCGCCGCGAAAGCGCGGACGGAGTTGCAGCGGCTGGCGCGCGACTACGGCCTCAACGTCGATCCCGATACGCACATCTCCGAGCTGCCCGTGGGCGAGCAGCAGCGGGTGGAGATCCTGAAAGCGCTGTTCCGCCATTGCGACATTCTGATCCTGGACGAGCCGACCGGGGTGCTGACACCGCAGGAGACGGACCAATTGTTCCAGATCCTGCGCGCCCTCAACGCGCGTGGCGTCACCATCGTGCTCATCACTCACAAGCTGCGCGAAATCCTGGCGATCACCGATACGGTCTCCGTGATGCGGCAGGGCGAGATGGTCGCGACCCTGCCGACCAGGCAGGCGACGCGCGAGCAGCTTGCGGAGCTGATGGTCGGGCGCAAGGTGCGGCTGGAGCTCGACAAGACTGCTGCCGAGCCCGGCGAGGAAAGACTGTCGGTGCGCAACCTGTCTGTCATCGACGGCAAAGGCGTTCCGCGTGTCGACAATGTCAGCTTCGACGTCCGCGCCGGCGAGATCGTTGGTATAGCCGGTGTCTCGGGCAACGGACAGAGCGAGCTGCTGGAGGCGCTGTCGGGCATTCGGCTGATGTCGAGCGGCGAGATTCACCTGTGCGGCCGGGTTATTTCCACCGGTGCCCCGTGCGGGCCGGCATCGGCGCGGGAATATGGCATGGCGCACGTGCCGGAGGACCGTCTGCGTCTTGGCGTCGTGACCGCCTTCCCGGCGTGGGAATCCTGCGTCCTCGGCTATCACGAGGATGCCGCCTACAATGGGCGCGTGCTGATGGACCACGAGGCGATGGCCGATGCATGCGGCAAGCTGATGGAGCGCTTCGATGTACGCCCGCGCGATCCGGATCTCAAATGCGCCAACCTGTCCGGCGGTAACCAGCAGAAGCTGATCCTGGCCCGGGAGATCGACCGCAAGCCGAAGGTGCTGCTGGTTGGCCAGCCGACCCGCGGGGTCGATATCGGGGCGATCGAGTTCATTCACCGGCAGCTTCTCGCCCTGCGCGATGCCGGCTGCGCGATCCTGCTGGTGTCGGTCGAGCTGGACGAAGTCATGTCCCTGAGCGACCGCATCCTGGTGATGTTCCAGGGCCGCATCGTGGGCGAGGTGAACGGCGCCGAGGCGGAGGAGCGCACGCTCGGCCTGATGATGGCGAACGCGCATACTCAAACGGACGAAGCCGCATGAGCGGCGCGCCTCAGGTCGCCTTGCCGCGCTGGGTCGATATCGGGCTGCTGCCGGTCATCAACCTGGTCCAGGCATTGCTGGTCGCCGGCCTGGTGGTGCTCATCATCGGGGTCAATCCGCTGGATGCGATGCGCATCATGGCCTGGGGCGTGGTGCAGGATTCCGTCTCCATCGGCTACACGCTCTATTACGCGACCGATTTCATCTTCACCGGCCTTGCTGTCGCGGTCGCGTTCCATGCCGGCCTGTTCAATATCGGCGGAGAAGGGCAGGCCTACATCGCCGGGCTCGGCGCGACGCTCGCGATCCTGGCGCTCGATTCATACCTGCCCGGCATTCTGCTGATTCCCATCGGCCTGATCGCCGCGATCATATTCGGTGCCGGCTGGGCGCTGGTGCCGGCCTACCTGCAGGCCTATCGCGGCAGCCATATCGTGATCACCACGATCATGTTCAACTTCATCGCCGCCTCCCTGATGGTCTATATCGGCTCGGACATCCTGCGCCCACCGGGAGAGATGGTGCCGAGCAGCCGCGAGTTCGCGCCGGCCGCCTATCTGCCGCACGTCCATGACGTGATGGCATGGTTCGGATTCGAGATGCCGAGCACGCCGCTCAACCTGTCGATCCTGTGGGCCGCCGCCTGCTGCGTCTTCGTCTGGGTGTTCATCTGGCGTACGCGCTGGGGCTATGCCATCCGCGCGGTCGGCCTGTCGCCAAAGGCCGCGATCTACGCCGGCATCTCGCCCAAGAAGGTCATCATGATCGCGATGTGCCTGTCGGGCGCCCTGGCGTCCGGGGTCGCGCTGAACCAGATCATCGGCTACCACCATCACATGCTGCTGGATTTCGTCGCCGGAGCCGGCTTCACCGGGATCGCGGTGGCGCTGATGGGGCGCAATCACCCGATCGGCATCGTGCTGTCGGCGATCCTGTTCGGCGCGCTCTATCAAGGCGGCGCGGAACTCTCCTTCGAGATCCCGACCATCAACCGCGACATGGTGGTTGCCATGCAGGGCCTGGTCATCATGTTCTCGGGCGCGCTCGCTTACATGAACCGGCCGTGGATCGCGCGGCTTTACCTGATGTTCGACCGGCGTGCCCTGCTGGCGGAAGCGACCTGAAGATGGAAGATCTTTGGCTTCAGGTGGTCTCGATCCTGTCCGCCACGCTCCGGATGGCGACGCCGCTGGTGTTCGCCGCCATGGCCGGCATGTTCTCGGAGCGCTCCGGCACCATCGATATCGGGCTCGAAGGCAAGATGCTGGCGGCGGCCTTCGCCTCGGCCTGCGTCGCCGTGGTGACAGGATCGGCTTGGGTCGCGCTGCTGGGCGCCATCATTGTCGGCATCCTGATGGCGCTGCTGCACGGGGTTGCCTGCATCACCTATCGCGGCAACCAGGTGGTGAGCGGGGTTGCCATCAACATCATGGCGGCCGGCCTGACGATCGTGTTGGGCAATGCCTGGTTCGGACGCGGCGGGCAGACTCCCGATCTGACACCGGATGCGCGTTTCATGCCGTTGAAAATTCCTGGATGGGAAAGTGCGGCATCCATCCCGATCGTCGGCCCGATCTATGCCTTTGTGATCGGCGGGCATAACCTTCTGGTCTATGTCGCCTTCGTTACGGTGCCGATCGCCTGGTGGGTGCTGTATCGCACGCGCTTCGGACTGCGCTTGCGCGCGGTCGGCGAGGATCCCAAAGTGGTGGATACCGCCGGCATTTCCGTCGCTTGGCTGCGCTATCGCGCCGTGATCATCGCGGGCACCCTGTGCGGCTTCGCCGGCACCTATCTCGCGATCGCGCAGAATGCCGGTTTCAGCCCGAACATGACGGCGGGGCGCGGCTTCATCGCGCTCGCCGCGATGGTGTTCGGCAAGTGGCGTCCCTGGCCGGCGATGTTCGCCTGCCTGCTGTTCGGTCTGCTGGATGCGATCGCGATCCGCCTGCAGGGCGTGCGTTTCCCCGGTATCGGTGAGGTGCCGGTGGAGTTGATCCAAGCCTTGCCCTATATCCTGACCGTGGTCCTGCTGGCGGGATTCGTCGGGCGGGCGATGGCGCCCCACGCGCTGGGGCAACCTTACGTCAAGGAGCGTTGAGCATATGGACCAGCGCCTGTTCGCGGCGGCGGGTGCCGCCATGGAGCGCGCCTACGCGCCTTATTCGAAGTTCCAGGTCGGCGCCGCGATCCTGGCGGAGAACGGCCAGATCTATAGCGGCTGCAATGTCGAGAACGCGGCCTATCCGGTCGGCACCTGCGCGGAAGCCGGCGCCATCGCCGCGATGGTGCGGGACGGCGCGCTGCAGATCCGCGAGATCGTCGTGATCGCCCATGGGGACCAGCTCTGCACGCCCTGCGGCGGATGCCGCCAGCGCATCCGCGAATTCGCCGCGCCCGGAACCAAGGTGCATGTGTGCGGACCCGAAGGTCTGCGCCGCACCTACACGCGCGACGAATTGCTGCCCGATTCGTTCGGCCCGGAAAATCTCGTATGAGCGAAGCGGCTGGCATCATCGCGGCGGCCAGGCCGGGGTTCAAGCCGAAGGTCGGCGTGATCCTTGGCTCCGGCCTTGGCCCCATGGCGGAGGATGTGACCGAGGCCGCGATCCTCGAGTACCGCGACCTGCCGGGGTTCCCCCAGCCGAGCGTGGAAGGCCACGCCGGCCGCCTGTCCCTGGGCAAGATCGGCGGGACGCCGGTTGCCGTTCTGCAGGGGCGCTCGCACTTCTACGAGCGCGGCCGGGCCGACGCGATGAAAGTGCCGGTGCGCACCCTGCATGCGATCGGGTGCGAAGCGCTCGTTCTCACCAACGCGGGCGGCAGCCTGGACCCGGCGATGGGCCCCGGCTCGGTCATGATGATCACCGATCATATCAATCTCACCCAGTCCTCGCCGCTTTATGGCGAATCCGGCAACAGCCGCTTTGTGGACATGGTCGGCGCCTACGACGCGGGCTTGCAGGGTGCGGCGCGTGCCGCCGCGCAGGCGGCCGGCGTCTCGCTGCACGAGGGCGTCTACGTCTGGTTCTCCGGCCCGCAGTTCGAGACCCCGGCGGAGGTGCGGTTCGCGCGCTTGATCGGCGGCGCCGCCGTTGGGATGTCGACCGTGCCGGAGGTGATCCTGGCGCGCCAGCTCGGCATGAGGGTCGCCGGCTTCTCCATCATCACCAATCTCGGCGCGGGGATGAGCGATGCGCCCTTGAGCCACGAGCACACGATGAATGTGGCCGCCGGCGCTGCCGCGGCGCTGCGGCGATTGCTCAATCGCATGATCGGCAGTTGGGTTTCGTGATGCTGCCGCAGGAGATCATCCGCAAAAAACGCGATGGCGGCGTGCTGAGCGAGCCTGAGATCGAGCATTTCATCGAAGGGCTGACCGACGGCTCCATCACCGAAGGGCAGGCGGCCGCTTTCGCCATGGCTGTGTTCTTCCGCGGCATGGAGATGTCGGAGCGGATCGCCCTGACCCGGGCCATGATGGAATCCGGTGCCGTCCTGGACTGGTCGCGCGACAGCCTCGCCGGTCCCGTGGTCGACAAGCATTCCACCGGCGGCGTCGGCGACAAGGTCTCGCTGATGCTGGGGCCGATGGCCGCCGCTTGCGGCTGCTTCGTGCCGATGATTTCCGGCCGCGGCCTTGGCCACACCGGCGGAACGCTCGACAAGTTCGACGCCATTCCCGGCTACCAGACCCAACCCGATACTGCCTTGTTCCGCCGTGTGGTGCGCGAGGTTGGCTGCGCCATCATCGGCCAGACCGCGAACCTGGCGCCGGCGGACCGCCGCCTCTACGCTATCCGCGACGTGACGGCGACGGTCGAATCCATTCCGCTGATCACCGCCTCCATTCTTTCGAAAAAGCTCGCGTCCGGCCTTCAGGGCCTGGTGATGGATGTGAAGACCGGCAACGGTGCCTTCATGGCGACCATGGAGTCTTCGCGTGAGCTGGCCGACAGCATCGTCCGGGTCGCGACCGGAGCGGGGGTCAAGACCACGGCCCTGATCACCGACATGAACCAGGTGCTGGGCCATGCCGCCGGGCACACCACGGAAATGCAGGAAGCGATCGACTATTTGACTGGCAAGCGCCGAGACCGGCGGCTCGACCAGGTGACGCGGGCGCTGGTGGCGGAGATGCTCCTGGTCGGCGGCCTGTGCCGGACTGCGCAGGAGGCGGCGCCCAAGATCGAAGCCGCGCTCGCCTCGGGCCGTGCGGCGGAGATTTTCGGCCGCATGGTGGCCGCGCTCGGCGGTCCGGCGGACCTGCTGGAGCGACCGGGGGTCTATCTGGCGGCGGCCCCCGTCGTCAAACCCTGCGCGCCGACCAAGACCGGGCGGATTTCCGCGATCGACACTCGATCCGCGGGCGTAGCGCTGATCGAACTCGGCGGCGGCCGCAGCCGCGCTCAGGACAAGATCGATCATCGGGTCGGCTTTACCGAGTTCCGCGGGCTGGGCGAGGAAGTGGGCCCCCAACAGCCCATCTGCACCATCCATGCCGTCGATACAGCCTCCTGGTCCCGCGCCGCGACCGCGATTCGGGCGGCGGTCCAATTGACGCGGGACGGGGCCGCTGTTCCCTCGCCAATTCACGAGCGGATTGCGGTAGACTAGGCGCCATGCAGCGGCGTGCCATCATCCTGGTCCTGGATTCCTTCGGCATCGGCGCGACGGCCGATGCCGCCGAGTTCGGCGATGCCGGCGCCGATACGCTCGGCCATATCGCCGAAGCCTGCGCTGACGGCCGCGCCGACAAGGCGGGCGTGCGATCCGGACCCTTGCGCACTCCGAATCTGGCGCGCTGGGGCCTCGGCCGCGCGGCCGAGATTTCGACCGGCGCGGTTCCCGTGGGCCTCGAAACCGACCGCGTCGACGGCGCCTATGGCTGTGCCGCCGAGGAGAGCAGGGGCAAGGACACGCCGAGCGGCCATTGGGAAATGGCCGGCTGCCCGGTACCGTTCGACTGGGGCTATTTCCCGCGCGAGCTGCCGTGCTTCCCGCGCGCGCTCGTCGACCAGCTGGTGTCGGAATTCGATCTGCCGGGCATCCTCGGCGACTGCCATGCCTCGGGCACCGAGATCATCGCCGAGCTTGGCGCGGAGCATATCAGGACCGGCAAGCCGATCTGCTACACCTCCGCCGACAGCGTGTTCCAGGTGGCGGCGCACGAGCAGCATTTCGGCCTGGACCGGCTCTATCGATTCTGCGAGCGGGCGAAGACGCTGCTCGAGCCGCTCAATATCGGCCGCGTGATCGCGCGGCCGTTCGTAGGCGAAAGTCCGGCCGACTTCCGCCGCACGGCGCATCGCCGCGACTACACCACGCCGCCGCCGGAAGAGACGCTGCTGGACCGGGTTTCCGCCTCGGGCGCTGAGGTGTGGAGCATCGGCAAGATCGCCGACATCTTCGCCCATCGCGGCATCTCCAGGAAATTGAAGGCCGACGACAACGGCGCTTTGTTCGACCGCACGCTGGATGCGGTCGCGCAAGCCAAGGACCGCTCGCTGGTGTTCGCCAATTTCGTCGATTTCGACATGCTCTACGGCCATCGCCGCGACGTCGTCGGTTATGCCGCCGCGCTCGAAGCGTTCGATCGCCGCCTGCCGGAGCTGGAGGCGCGCTTGCGGCCGGGCGACCTGGTGCTGGCGACGGCCGATCACGGCTGCGATCCGACCCGGCCCGGGAGCGACCACACGCGCGAGCATGTGCCGGTGCTGTTCGTCGGCCCCGGCGTGACACCCGGCCCGCTCGGTAAGCGGCCCAGCTTCGCCGACATGGGCCAGACCATCGCCCGGCACCTGAAGCTGGCGCCCCTGGCGCACGGTCGGGACTGCTTCGCATGAACGCCCGGCGCTTTCGCAGCGAAGATGGCCGCCTGACGCCCGAGATGCGCGCCGCCTTCGATGCCGACGGCTATCTGTTCCTGGAGAATTTCGTCGCGCCGGCGGAGTGCGATCGCCTACGCGCCAGGGCGGGGGAGCTGGTCGAATCCTTCGATCCCGCCGAGCATCGTACCGTGTTCTCGACCACCAGCCGCTCCCACGCCGCGGCGGAATATTTCGAGAGCTCCGGCGACAAGATCCGCTTCTTTTTCGAGGAAGGGGCGTTCGACGCGCGCGGCGATCTGAAGCAGCCCAAGTCCTTGTCGATCAACAAGCTCGGCCATGCCATGCATGACCTTGATCCGGTGTTCGACGCGTTCTCGCGCACTGCAAAGCTGCACACGCTCGCCAAGGGTCTCGGATTCAGGGCGCCGCAACTCCTCCAGTCCATGTATATCTTCAAGCAGCCGCATATCGGCGGCGAGGTCAGCTGGCACGTCGATTCCACCTATCTCTATACCGAGCCGTTGAGCTGCATCGGATTCTGGTTCGCGCTCGAGGATGCGACCATGGAAAACGGCGCGATGTGGTGCCTTCCCGGGGCCCATCGCCTGCCGTTGAAGTCGCGCTTCCTGCGCCGGGATGGCAAGCTGGTCACGGATGTGCTGGATTCATCGCCGTGGCCGGACGGCCCCCGAGTCGGGCTGGAAGCGGCCAAGGGATCGCTGATCGTCCTGCATGGCCTGCTGCCGCACTACAGCGGGCCTAACACTTCCGATATATCCCGGCACGCCTACACGCTGCACGTGATTGATGGGGAATGCCGCTATCTACCCGACAATTGGCTGATTCGCGGACCCGGATTGCCGCTGCGCCCGCTATGATTGAGAGCTGGCTCCAAGTTTTCATCTTTCGTTAAGTACTCTGCGGACGTAATGTCACACTTGCCTCGCTTCACAGTTTGCCGAGGGAACACGCGTGCGAATTCTGTTGGCCGATGATCACGAGTTGGTCTGCGACGGCTTCAAAGCGGTCATCGAACGTCATACTCCGGAAGCCCAGGTGGTGACGGCGCGCAGCTTCGACGAAGCGTTCGCGCTGGTCCTCGCCAACGGCTGCTACGATGTGACTCTGCTCGATCTCAACATGCCGGGCATGCAGGGGCTGGAAGGCCTGAAGCGCATGGTCGCGCATTGCCCGAACTCGGCGGTCGCCATCATCACCGGCATGGTCACCAAATCGGTGGCAACCTCCGCCCTGGCGGCGGGCGCCAAGGGCTTCATCCCCAAGACCTTGTCCGGCGCCAAGCTGATCTCGGCGCTGGAGCTGATGGCGGCGGGCGAGGTCTATGCGCCGGTGGACCTGATGCGGCCGACCGGCGCGATCGAGGGGCTGAAGATCGTGGGCGCCGAAGTCCTGACGCCGCGCGAGCTTGAGGTGGCGGCGATGCTGGTCAAGGGCGCCTCGAACAAGGAGATCGCCCGCGCGCTTGATCTCCAGGAGGTGACGGTCAAGCTGCACGTCCGCAACCTGTGCCGCAAACTCGAGACCAAGAACCGCACCCAGATCGCCGTGCGTCTCGCCCAGCTCGGGCAATTCATGTAACCGGTTCCGGCCGGCGCAGTTCCGCCGCCAGCCGTTCCAACTCTCCCGCCTCCGGCAGAGCCTCGAACTGAAACACGCGTGGCTTCGCGGTGCCATGTCGCAGCCGGCGCGCGATCTCGCCATCGCTCGATTGCGCCAGCACGATGGCGCGGCATTTCGACCCCATCTCGGCGACCAGCTCCAGCGCGGCGTCGGTGCTGGTGGTGGAAGCGACGCGCAGCCCGAGCCCGGTCAGGCGGCGGGACAGCTCTTCGGCCGCCACCTCGGAGGCGTGGATGATCAGCGCATCAAGCTCGTCCTCGTGGGCATCCAGCTCCAGCGGCGCGCCGACCTCCGGCGCGATCCGTGCCGGCCAAAGCAGGGTGGCCGTGGTCTGCCGGTAGGGGCAGGTGTCGACCATGATGACGCCGCCGGTCTCGATCATGAGCGTCCCGAGGAGCGCCATGGCGGCGATCTCGGTCGCCGCTTCGTCCGAATGGGCAATGTCGAACATCCTGCCGACCAGATCGCGCGACCAGCCGTGTCCTTCAAAATCGAAGCGCACCCGGCCGTAGCGCCAACTCGGCCGGAGGGCGCCGAACTGCACCTTGGTCCGCTGCGGATCGACAGGGTCGGACCAGATCTCCAGCCGGTGTCCGCTGATCGCGAGGTCGTCGGCCGACGTCGAGGTGGCGCCGACCACGGAATCGACCAGGATACGAACATGGGCGTCCCGCCGGCCGAGCAGCGGGATAGCGGCGGCGCATAGATGCAGGATGGCCTGGCCCACCTCCGATTCAGTCGCGGTCACTTCGACATCGGCGCCGGCCGGAACATCCAGCTCGATCCTGGTGGCGATGGCGGCCTGGGCCGAGCGGGTCGCTTCGGCCGCCATGTCGCCCAGCCGCGTGATGTGCGTGGGGTCGCTCGACCAGCCGATCGCCGCGCCAAAGCTGCGGATATCGGCAAGGGCGATCTTGGTCGCGTCCCTGATGCGCGCGATCTGCCGGCGATGCAGTTCGCTCAGCCGGGTATCGCCGCACAACAGCTCGGCATAGCCCTGGACCGGGCCGAGTTCGTTATTCAGCTCATGGCAAAATCCGCGGATCAGGCTGCCGACCGCCATCAGGTGCCCGATCCGCGCCAGGGGCACGGGCAAGGCGGAAGCCGCCGCAAGGTCCGCCGCGGCTTGCCCCGTTGCGCTGTCCTCGACCGCTTGTGCGGCGGCGGCCGGCCGCTCGCTCGCCGTGGGCAGCGCGCGGGCCACCAGCACCGCAACCAGCATCACCGCAGCCGCGCTGACCAGCAACAGCAGGATCGCGATCCGGAGATGACCGCTGACGACGACGAGCGCGGCGGGGTCGGGGACCGAGCCAATCGCCGCGCTGGCCAGACGCTCTTGCCAGGCGATAACGGCGATCGCCAGGCCAAGGGCGATCAAGGCGATGATTGCTCCGGCACGGATCGTTAGGCTTGCTGGGTTCCGGCCGGTCATTCTTTCAAATCTCGCGAAGACGCGAGCAATTCCTCGATCGCGGACTTGGCCCGGACGACCGCGCTCTGCAGCGCGGCGCTTTGCTCGATCGTCCGGTCGAGATCGGTCGAGTCTTCGGCAAGCTCGGCGGACAAGCTCGCCAGTTCGCGCAGCCCGAACTCGGCCGCTGCTTCGTTCAAAGTACGGAAGGCGACGCGCACGCCGTCGATATCGTTGGCGCGGATCGCATGCTCGGCACGGTCGATCTGCGCATCGATCTCCTGGGGCAGGCGTTCGGCGAGCGCGACGAAATCGGACGCCAACATGGCATCCTCGAGCTTTGCCACTCGTTGGCGATCGAGCGGAACCGCCCCGCTATCCGACTGCCAGGATGCGCCGTCGGTCCAACGCGCGATCACTTCCTGCAACTGGTCGAGATGCAGCGGCTTGGCGAGGTAGTCGTCGAACCCGGCGGCCAGATAGCGCTCGCGATCGCCGACCATTGCATTGGCCGTGACGGCCACGATCGGCGCGCCGCCGTGGGCTCCGGGCAAGGCGCGGATGGCGGCGGCCGCGCTGACGCCGTCCATCTCCGGCATCTGGATATCCATCAGGATCAGATCGAACACCTTCGCCTGCGCCACGGTCAGTGCCTCCCGGCCATTGCTGGCGGTGGTTCCGTCGTGGCCCAGTCGGGCCAGCATCTGGATGACCAGCTCGCGATTGATGTCGTTGTCCTCCGCGATCAGGATCGAGGCCCGACGGTGCATGCTCGACATCTGGTTGCGCGGGATCGCTGCTGGCCGGTCGAGCGGCGAGGCAACGATCGTGCAGGGCAGAATGACGGTGAAAACGCTGCCGGCATTCACCGTGCTTTGGACGGCGACGCTGCCACCCAGCAGCTTGACCAGGCGCTTGACGATGGCAAGGCCGAGGCCGGTGCCGCCGAACCGGCGCGCCATGCCGCTGTCGCCCTGGCGGAACGGTTCGAACAGGCTGGTCATCTGGTCGCGATCGATGCCGATGCCGGTGTCAGTGACGTCGATCCGCAGCTCGCAACCGTCCGTGCGCATCGCGGTGGCGGAGGCGTGTACCACGACATCGCCGCGCTGGGTGAATTTGACGGCATTGCCGATCAGGTTGAACAGGATCTGGCGCAGCCGCGTGGGGTCGGACTTGAGCCATTTGGGAACGCTCGGCGCAATGTCGGTGCGCAAGACGATGCCCTTGGCGTTGGCGCGCACCTTGAGTAGGGCCGTCACGCCTTCGATCAGCCCAGCCACGTCGAAATCCAACAGCTCCGTCTCGGTTTTGCCGGCGTCGAGCTTGGAGAGGTCCAGGATGTCGTTGATGATGGTGAGCAGCGTTTCCGCCGAATCCAGCGCGGTCGAGGCCCATCTCTTCTGATCCGGGTTGAGCTTGGAATCCAGCATCAGCGACAGCATGCCGATGATCCCGTTCATCGGTGTGCGGATCTCATGGCTCATGGTCGCCAGGAACTGCGACTTGGCGGTGTTGGCCGCATCGGCGGTGCGGCGCTGCTCCTCCAGGTCGCGCGCCAGGACGGCAAGCGATGCGGCCTGATGGCGCAGCTCTTCCTGCGCGTTCAGCAATTCGGTGACATCGGTATGGACGCCGACCACGCGCGCCACGCGGCCTTCCTCGTCCTTCATCTTGATGCCGCGCGTCAGGATGTGGACGTCGTGCCCCAGCTTGTGCCGGAACCGCTGGACCATCTCGAAGCTGTCGGTGCGGTCCTCGAGGAAATCGGCGAAGCGTTGCGCCACCCGGTCGCGGTCCTCGCGATGGACCAGGGCCGACCAGGTGGAGAGCGAATCCGGCAACTCGCCCTCGGCATAGCCGAGCTGCTCCTTCCAGCGCGGCGACAGCCAGACCCGGTGCTCGCTCGGCCGCCAATCCCAGATGCCGTCATTGCTGCCCAGGATGGCGAGGCTGAGGAACTGCTCCCGCTCGCGCAGCCGCGCCTCGATCTGCGCCTTGTCCATGTTGAGGGCGGCCAACAGCAGGCAGGTCAAGGTGAGGCAGGCGATGAAGCTGTGCAGGCTGATCAGTTCGGAAAGCACGTCCTCGGCGCCCAGGAACCGCTCGCTGCTGAACTTGGCTGTCGCGAGCGCGACCGCCGCGATGCACAGCACGACAGCCATGGAGACGCGCCGCGGGGCGCGCAGCGTCACCCACGCGACGATCGGGAAGACGATGAAGGCGGCCGCGCCGCCATGGCTCGCGTTGGGCCAGATGATGGGCAATTGCAGGGCCGCGAAAGCCAGCAGGGTGAGCAGGCCGGCCTCGATCCAGTTCTGCGTCGTAATGCCATGTTCGCTGCGACTGGTCAGGATCAGGATGCCGGGTGCGATGGTGATGACGCCGCCGGCATTGCCGCCCCAGAACACCAGGACGTTGTACCAATAGTCCGTCCAGCTCATGGCATCGAGCGTGCTCAGCGCATAAACGGCCGTGAGCGCGTTGAGCAGCGTGCTGATCGGTGCGCCGATTGCGACCAGTGCCGCGATGTCGCGCAACCGCCGCAGCGAGCTGTCGAAACCTACCAGGCGCAGCAGCAGAATGCCGATCAGCGGCTCGGCGACCGTCAAGGCGGGCAACAGGATGGCAGCCAGCGGCGAGCCAAGGCCCCAGATGAAATTGGCGGCGCCGGCGCCGATCCAGATCGGGATGATGCCTCGCCTCCCGAAGCGCAGCAGGATGGCGAGGACAAAGCCGCTGGGCGGCCAGACCACCGAAGTGCCGCTTTCCAGGACAAACGCGTATCCGACCGCGAAGCACAGGACATAGCCGCCAGCGATCAGGATTCCTTCGCCGAGCAGGCTTGCACTGACTGGCACGCGCCAGGGGACTCTACCGGTTTCCGTTTGCGAGGCCAAAGTCCGTCCGTTCGCGCTTTCGTAGCATTTTGCCATCATTCAATTCCCCATCCCGGCTGGCAACAGCAAATGCGCGCCGGACTGGTGGGCCGGGTGGCCCGCGGCGGTCTTCCCCTTGGAAAGATGAGCGGAATTCTAGTCTCCGGACGACGCTGGCCCCGCCGGCCAAGGCGCTCCCGGAATGACGGAGGCCCGGCCGCATGCTAGCCTCCACGCCATGAAGACCGACCTTATTGCCCAGGAACTGGCGCCCGATGAACTGCCGGCCGATCCGGTCGCCTGGTGCCGTGCGTTCGCCGACCGGCCGGGCCTGGCGCTATTCGACAGCGCGCTGAAGGATCAGCACCTCGGCCGCTACTCGTTCCTTGGCATCGATCCCTTCGCGCGGCTCGAGGCCGACCGCGCCGGCGTGCGCCTGAATGGCGTCCAGGCCGGCGGCGATCTCTTCGACTCGATCGGCGAATTGTGCGCGCGCTATGGAGTCGAGACACGATCCGACCTGCCGCCATTCCAGACCGGCCTTGCCGGATATTTCGGCTACGGCCTGCGTCATCTCATCGAGCAGGTGCCGGCCCATGCCAGCGCCGACATCTCCTGGCCCGACCTCATCCTCGGGCTCTACGATCTCGTGCTCGCGCTCGATCACAGAGAGGGCCGGGCGTGGCTGCTGGCGAGCGGCTATCCGGAGAGCACGCCACGCGCGCGCCGCGAACGTGCCGAGACGCGCATCGGCTGGGCGCGCGATCGGCTGCTCCGCGCGCCGCAGGCATCGCCGTCGGCGTCCTGGGCGATCTCCGCCAAGTCCGACCTCACCCAGGCGGAATTCAAGGACGCGGTGCGGCGGACCATCGACTACATCGAAGCGGGCGACATCTATCAGGCCAACATCACCCAGCGCTTCCGCGCCAGGTTGCCGTCGGGCTTCGATCGCTTGTCGCTGTACCAGGCCCTGCGCACGCGCAACCCGGCAACCTTTGGCGCATATCTCGATTTCGGCGCGACCGCCATTCTCTCCTCGTCGCCCGAGCGCTTCCTGAAGATGGCAGGCGGCCAAGTCGAAACCCGGCCGATCAAAGGCACGCGCCCGCGCGGCCGCACGCTCGCCGAGGACAAGGCGCTGGCCGCGGAGTTGTTGGCGAGCGCCAAGGACCGTGCCGAAAACCTGATGATCGTCGATCTCCTGCGCAACGACATCAGCCGCGTCTGCAAGATCGGCTCAGTGACGGTGCCCACTCTGTTCGGGCTGGAAAGCTACGCCACGGTGCATCACCTCGTATCGGTGGTGGCGGGCGAGCTGGCGCAGGGACGCGGCGCCGTCGATCTGCTGCGCGCCTGCTTCCCAGGCGGCTCGGTGACGGGTGCGCCGAAGATCCGCGCCATGGAGATCATCGCCGAGCTGGAGCCGACCGCGCGCGGGCCCTATTGCGGCTCGATCGGGTATCTCAGCGCCGATGGCAATATGGACAGCAACATCGTCATCCGCACCTATTGCCTGCAGGGCCAGGATTTAACCTTCCAGGTCGGCGGGGGCATCGTCGCCGATTCCGATCCGCAGGCCGAATACGAGGAGAGCCTGGACAAGGCCAAGGCGCTGATCGAAGTGCTGGCGCAGGGTGTTGGGTTTCAGGGCGGCATCCAGCCCGCGCACGGATCGGCGGCATGATCTGGCTCAACGGCCGGCTGGTCGCGCGCGAGCAGGCTCATATCGATCCCGCCGATCGCGGCTTGCTGCTGGCCGATGGCCTGTTCGAAACCCTGCGCGCCTATCGCGGCCACGCCTTCAAGCTCGAGGATCACCTGCAGCGCTTGGCGGCTGGCGCGGCGGAGCTTGCGATCCCGCTGCCGCTCGATCCGCCCAGCATCGCGGACGCAGTGCGCGAGACGCTGGCCGCCAATCAGCTTGCGGCCACCGATGCCGCCTTGCGCATCACGCTGACGCGCGGTCCGGGACAGCGCGGCCTGCTGCCGCCGGACGACCCGCTGCCCACCCTGATCATTTCGGCCGCGGCCTATCACCCGCCGGTCAGCGCCGACGGGTTCGCGGCAATCACGGCCAAGCGGGCCCGGCGCAACGAGAAGTCGGTGACCGCCCGCCTCAAGACCCTGTGCTATCTCGACAACGTGGTCGCGCAGACCGAAGCGGCGGCGGCCGGCGCCGACGAAGCGATCATGCTGAACAACCGTGACGGTGTGGCCTGCGGCGGACGCAGCAATGTGTTTGCCGTGATCGACGGCACCCTGACCACGCCGGCGATCGAAGAGGGCGCGCTGCCTGGCATTACCCGCCACGCGGTGCTCAGCCTATGCAAGGGCGAGGGCATGGAGATTGTCGAGGGCACGCTCACGCGTGCGGCGCTGCGCGGCGCGAGCGAGATATTCGTCACCAACTCGCTGCTCGAGATCATGCCGGTCCGTCTGTTCGACGGCGCCGATCTGGCCGTGGGCGCCGTCACCAAACGGCTGGCCAAAGCATACGCGGATCGGAGGCCATGACCGGCCGGATCGTCGTGCTGGGCATGCACCGCTCCGGCACCTCCTGCATCGGCGAGTTGCTCGCCGCCATGGGCGCTTATTTCGGGCCGCCCAGCATGGGCACTGGCGGGAACATCGAGAATCCGCACGGGCTGTTCGAGCGCACGGACCTTCGCCAGCTCTGCCATCTCATCCTGCAGCAGGCGCGCGCGGAATGGTGGGCGACCAGCCATTTCTCGGCCGATCGCATGCCGGCCGCAGCACAGGTGGAAGAGTTGCTGGCGTCCATGCTCGCCGACCTCAACGCGCACGAGCCCTGGTTCATCAAGGAGCCCCGGTTATGCATCCTGTTGCCGATGTTGCAGCAGCGCTTCGGCAAAGTCGTAGCCGTATGCGTCTGGCGCGACCCACTGGAGGTCGCCGAATCCCTGCGCACGCGCGATGCCATTCCGATGGAGTTCGGCGTTGGGCTATGGGAACGATATGTGCGTGCGTCTTTCGCCGGCGGAGTGCCGCGCGCGATCGTCAGCTACAATCGCCTGATCGCCGATCCGGAAGCGACGACACGGAAGCTGCTGAACGACCTGACGGCGCTCGGTATCGCCGGGCTACGAATGCCCGATGCCCAGCACCTGGCGCAGGCTGTCGATCCCGGCCTGCGTCGCAGCCGCCCACGGCAGCGCGATCTGACGGGCATTCTCTCGGCGCCGCAGCGCCGATTGCTGGCCGCGCTCGAATCCGGCGATCCGGCCAATCCGGAGCTCGGCGCGCCCCTGTCTCCGCAGCAGTTGGCGGATTTGGCCGCGCTCGAGGATGCACGCCGGGCACAGATGAAAGCGGCCGCCTACCGATCGCTGGCCGACGCCCGTAACGGCAGGGCGGCGGTGTCGATGCACATGCGTCTCCGCGAGATCGGATCCGCGCTCCGCTACGTTCCGTGCAATCCCGTGCGGTGGCTCAAGTGGCACCGGCGCGGCAAGCTTCGCCGGCGGCTGCGCCAGCATCTGGATGCCTGCCTGATCGCGGCTGGCGGCGGGTTCGATTCGCAATGGTATGTGACGCGCTACCCCGATGTGGCGACGCATGCCGATCCGCTGATGCATTTCGTGCGCTACGGCGCGGCGGAGGGGCGGGATCCTTCGCCGTCATGTCCCACCAGCCGGCATCTGCACGCCATGCTCGGCGGTGTCGCGCCGGCCTGACCCAGGCCTCAGCGGACGACGGAACCCCAGAGATCGTATTCGTCGGCCTGGGTGATCTTGGCCTGGACCAGGTCGCCCGTCTTCAGCTTGGTCTCGCCGTCCAGATAGACGTTGCCGTCGATCTCCGGCGCGTCCGCGGGCGAGCGCCCCGTGGCGCCGTCCTCGTCCACCTCGTCGATCAGGACAGGCAGGGTCCGACCGACCTTCTTGGCCATGCGGCGCTCGCTGATCTGGCGCTGCGCTTCCATGAAGCGGTCGAAGCGGTCCTGCTTCTCGTCCTCATCGACATGGTCGGCGATCTCGTTCGCCTTGGCGCCCTCGACCGGCTCGTATTTGAAGCAGCCGACGCGGTCCAGCTGCGCCTCGTGCAGCCAGTCCAGCATTTCGTCGAACTCTTGTTCGGTCTCGCCGGGGAAGCCGACGATGAAGGTGGAGCGGATGGTGAGGTCGGGGCAGATCTCGCGCCACTTGGCGATGCGGCCCAGCACCTTCTCCTGGTTGGCGGGGCGGCGCATGGCTTTGAGCACGCGCGGGCTGGCATGCTGAAACGGGATGTCGAGATAGGGCAGGATCTTGCCTTCCGCCATCAGCGGCAGGACCTCGTCGACATGCGGATAGGGATAGACGTAATGCAACCGCACCCAGATGCCGAGCTGGCTCAGGGCCTGGCACAGCTCCGTCATGCGCGCCTTCACCATGTCGCCACGCCACAGGCTCTCGGCATACTTGAGATCGACGCCGTAGGCGCTGGTGTCTTGCGAGATGACCAGTAGCTCCTTCACGCCGGCCTTCGCCAGGTTCTCCGCCTCGACCAGCACGTCGCGCGCCGACCTGCTGACCAGATCGCCGCGCAGGCTGGGGATGATGCAGAAGGTGCAGCGATTGTTGCACCCCTCTGAAATTTTAAGATAAGCGTAGTGCCGCGGCGTCAGGCGCAGACCCTGCGGCGGCACCAGGTCGACATACGGGTCATGCTTCGGCGGCACCGCCTTGTGTACCGCGCTGACGACCGATTCATATTGCTGCGGCCCGGTGACCGACAGCACGCCCGGATGGACCGAGCGGATCGCCTGCTCGTTGCCGCCCATGCAGCCGGTGACGATGACCTTGCCGTTCTCCTTCAGCGCCTCGCCGATCGCGTCGAGCGATTCCTGCTTCGCGCTGTTGAGGAAGCCGCAGGTATTGACGATCACCACGTCGGCGCCATCATAGGAATCCGAGACGACGTAGCCCTCCGACCGCAGCTTGGTCAGGATCCGCTCGGAATCCACCAAGGCCTTCGGACAGCCGAGGCTGACGATGCCGACCTTCGGGGCGGCCTTTGTCGCGCTTTGCTTCATCAGGACCTGAAAGCAGGAAGGCGGCCCGCTGCCGCCCGAATTGCGCGCGGTCGTATCGCGAAAGCCAGAGCGGCGCAAGAGCGGGTGGCGCAGGGCAGCCATCCGCCTGTGGTGGCTTATTCGCCCGCTTGAGTCTGCCGGCTTAAGACTCTGCGTTTGAAGGAAATTTCAGAAACGGCGCCGCTTGCCAGAGCCACCCCGCTGCCAACGATCAGAACCGCCGCGACGGTCACGGCATCCGGCCATTCGCTTAAGGTGAAGGCCGCGATCACCGTAGTCAGGGCCGGGGTGAGGGAGACGAAGGCGGACGCCTTGGAAGCGCCCAGCACCGACACCGCATAGATGTAAGCCGCGAGGGCGAGCAGGCCTGACAGGATGCCCTGCGCGAAGCCTTGGGTGAGCAGGGTCGCCCAGGGAACGGACCACAGGCGCGGGCCATCCTGGAACGCGTCGACGACGACCATGATGACCACCGAAACCGCGTTGATGAGCGCGGCGGCCTGCCAGGCGGTGAGGCCTGACCGCTTGAAGGCGAGGGTGAAGCAGGCCCAGGAAGCGGCTGAAATCAGCAGCAAAACGTGGCCGCGCCAGTCACCCGCCGCCGGTTCGATCAGGCTGGCACCGCCCAGGGTAGCGACGCCGGCCAGAACCAGCCCGTAACCCAGCAGCCGCATCCCGGAATAGCGCTCGCCGAACAGCAACAGGGAGAACAGCGCGACGAACATCGGCATCACGCCCGGCAGCATGACCCCCACGTGGGCTGCCGGCGCCATGGTCATGGCCTTCGAGCAGGCCAGGAAGAACGGCGCGCCTGACCCGCAGACCATGATGGCGCATTTCACCAGTCCCGCCCTCCGGAACGCTGCGCCGCTGCGCAGCAAAAGCGGCAGCATGATCAAGGCCGGGATGGAGTAACGCAGCAAACCCAGGGTCACCGGCGGCATGTCCGTTGTGACGCCATGCCGGGTGAATACGATCCAGCCACTCCAGACCAGTACCGATCCCAAGGCCGCCAGCGATCCGGCCAGCGCCGGTCGTGAAACGCTCAAATTAACCTGCATCACGCATTTTCCTGCCAAATCCGGCTCTCAACTCACGAAGATATTGCAGGTGTTGCGCAAAAATCATTGCGAAGATGCCCGCATATGCTAGGATTCGGGCAACAAAATAGCGGAGATCACGCGTTTGACGTCTGAAAATGCCTCGATCAGCCTGGATATCTTGGACAGGAAGATCCTGGTGGCGCTGCAGCAGGATGGCCGGCTGAGCAATGTCGAGCTCGCCGAGCGGGTCGGCCTGTCGCCGTCGCCCTGCCTGCGCCGGGTCAAGCGGCTGGAGGATGAAGGTTATATCGCCGGCTACAAGGCCAGGGTCGACCGCAGGCGCCTCGGCCTCGACATGACCATCTTCGTTGGGGTCAAGGTCGACGGCCACCGCGACGCCAACGCCAAGGCCTTTCAGGAGGCGATGCAGAAGCTGCCGGAGGTAGTGGCCTGCCACATGGTGTCTGGCGAGGCCGACTTCCTTCTGGAGGTGGTTGTTGCAGATTTAGCCGCTTACGATGCGTTCCTCTCACGGACGATCTTGAGCATGCCGATGGTCCGCGATATCCGCAGCAACTTCGCGATCCGCACCGTCAAGTCCGACGGCGCATTGCCGGTGTCGGGTGGCTAGCCATGTCGCCTTTACGGAATCAGCCGTGATCCCTATAACCCGAACCAAGTCTTACTCATGAATTCGACGGCGCGGTCCGATGTTTGACGCTAAATGGATTCGGGATAATCCCGAGGCTTTCGACCGTGGCCGCGCGCGCCGCAACCTGCCCCCGTTGGCGGCGGAGATTGTCGCGCTCGACGCCAAGCGCCGAGCCGCTCAGACCAGCTGGCAGGAGATGCAGGCCCGCCGCAACGAGCTCTCCAAGCAGATCGGCCAGTTGAAATCCAAGGGCCAGGACGCCTCCGCCGTCATGGCCGAGGTCGCTGCCCTCAAGGACAAGATGGCCGAGGCCGAAGCCGCCGAGCAGGCGGCGGCGAAAGAGCTGGATGGCATCCTCGCCAGCATCCCCAACCTGCCGACCGACGACGTTCCCGAAGGGCTCGACGAGAAGAGCAACCGCGAGGAGCGGGTGGTCGGCGGCAAGCCGAATTTCGCCTTTGCCCCCAAGCAGCATTTCGAGATCGGCGAAACCCTCGGCCTGATGAGCTTCGACGATGCCGCCAAGCTGTCCGGCGCCCGCTTCGTGGTGCTGAAAGGCATGCTGGCGCGGCTGGAGCGGGCGCTCGCGCAATTCATGCTCGATCTGCATACCGGAGAGCTGGGCTATACCGAGGTCTCGCCGCCCTACCTGGTGCGCGACACGGCCTTGTTCGGCACCGGCCAATTGCCCAAATTCGCCGAGGACCAGTTCCGCACCGAGCAGGGCCTGTGGCTGATCCCGACCTCGGAGGTGCCGCTGACCAACCTCGCGGCCGACGAGATCATCGACGAGACGGCGCTGCCGTGGCGCCTCACCGCGCTGACGCCGTGCTTCCGGTCCGAAGCCGGCGCGGCGGGCAAGGACACCCGCGGCATGATCCGCGTGCATCAGTTCCTGAAAGTGGAGCTGGTCTCGATCGCCCATCCCGATCATTCGGACGAAGAGCACAAGCGCATGACCAATTGCGCGGAGGAGGTGCTGAAGCGCCTCGGCCTGCCGTACCGGGTGATCACGCTCTGCACCGGCGACATGGGCTTCTCCGCGCAGAAGACCTATGACATCGAGGTCTGGCTGCCGGGGCAGAACGCCTACCGCGAAATCTCGAGCTGCTCGAATTGCGGCGAGTTCCAGGCGCGGCGCATGAAGGCGCGCTGCCGCAAGGCGGGCGAGAAGGGCACGCGCTTCGTCCACACGCTGAACGGCTCCGGCCTCGCGGTCGGGCGCACCTTGGTCGCCATCCTGGAGAACTATCAGCAGCAGGATGGATCGGTCGCCATTCCCGCCGTGCTGCGCCCTTACATGAACGGCCTGGAAAGAATCGCGAAGACAAATGCCTAAGGCACAGCTCAAGAACCTGTCCGACGCCCGTATCCTGGTTTCCAACGACGACGGCATCCATGCGCCGGGCTTGAAAGTGCTGGAGCGCGTCGCACGCTCGCTGTCCAAGGACGTGTGGGTGATCGCGCCGGAAGCCGAGCAGAGCGGCGCCAGCCACGGCCTGACCCTGCGCCGCCCTCTGCCGATCCACAAGATCGGGCCGCGGCGCTTCGCGGTCGGCGGCACGCCCAGCGACTGCGTGCTGATGGCGGTGAAGCACATCATCATGGACCGCGCGCCGGACCTGGTGCTCTCCGGCGTCAACCGCGGCGCCAATCTTGGCGAGGACGTGTTCTATTCCGGCACCGTCGCCGCGGCGCGCGAAGCGGCACTGCTCGGCATCCCGGCGTTCGCCTTCAGCCAGGTGCGCAAGGGCGACGCGCTGCATTGGAAGACGGCGGAGAAGTTCGCGCCCGAGGTCATCCGCAAGCTCTATACCGGTGTTTGGCCGCAATCGATCCTGATGAACGTCAACTTCCCGCCGGTCGCGCCGGATGAAGTGACCGGGATCAAGGTCGCGCCGCAGGGCCGCCGCCTCGAACACACCCAGATCAAGATGGTCAAGGATCCGGCTGGCCGGGACATGCTGTGGATCGGCGATTTCCCGACCGACGACCCGCAGGACCCCAAGACCGACCTCGGCGCCATCATCGAGAGGATGGTGTCCGTGACACCGCTGCATTGCGATTCCACCCATGCCGCGACTTTGCGGTCGATCGGAGATCGGTTCGCCGGCAGGGCGCAACCGCGCGCGAAATCCGCGCGCAAGCGGGCAGCGGGATGAGCCTGCAGGCGCGCAAGATTCGCCTCATCATGAACCTGCGCCGCGCGGGCATCACCGATACGCGCGTCCTGGCGGCGCTGGAGCGCGTGCCGCGCGAGCAGTTCGTGCTGCCGCATTTCCACGACCAGGCCTACGAGGACCAGGCGCTGCCGATCGCGCAGGGCCAGACCATCAGCCAGCCGCAGATCGTGGCCCTGATGACCGAAGCCTTGCAGGTCGAGAAGATCCACAAGGTGCTGGAGATCGGCACCGGCTCCGGCTACCAGGCGGCTGTGCTGTCGCGGCTGGCGCGGCGCGTCTACACGATCGAGCGTTTTGCCTCGCTGCTCAAGGAAGCCGAGGCGCGCTTCCACGAGCTGCGCATCCACAACATCACCTCGAAGGTCGCGGACGGCGCGAAGGGCTGGAAGGAACAGGCGCCGTTCGACCGCATCATCGTGACGGCCGCCGCCGATGGCGTGCCGCAGACCTTGATCGACCAGTTGGCCGATGGCGGCGTGATGGTGGTGCCGGTCGGCGCCGAGCGCGGCGACCAGGTGCTGCTGCGCCTGACCAAATCGCCCGACGGGCTGAAGCAGGAAATCCTCGCCGACGTGCGCTTCGTGCCGCTGGTCGGCGGCGCGCTGCCGGACGAGGAGGGCCGTCCGCCGCGGACGGCGCAGAACGGCCGCGCGTGATGGCTGGCACCGCCCATCCACGGAAGATGCTCCTGGTCGCGTTCGCGGCGGCGAGCCTTGCCGGCTGCAACCTCGACACCATGCTGGCATCGCCGCCCGCACCCGACCCCGCGGTGCCGGCGGGGCAACCGTTCGGCGAGGTTCGGAACGGCCAGTATGTCGTGGCCCCCGGCGATACCGTCGCGATCGTCTCGGAGCGCACGAACACGCCGATCCGCTCGCTGATCGACCTCAATCGCCTGGTGCCGCCTTATGCATTGCGGGCAGGGCAGCTTCTCAACCTCGCGCCGCGCGGCAGCTATCTGGTGCAGAAGGGCGATACCGTTTCCCGCATCTCGGCGCGCCAGGGCGTGTCGATCAGCGCGCTCATCCAGCTCAACAATCTGCGTCCGCCTTATACGCTGCAGATCGGCCAGGCCTTGGTGCTGCCGACCAGCGTCGACGCACCCAGCGTGGCCGCAACCGCGCCGCAGGCCGTCGCGATATCGACCGGCCCGCAGCCGAAGCCGTTCGTGCCGGAAGGTTCCACCGCTGTCACGACCCAGGCCGGCGGCGCTCCGACGGCTCAGCCCGGCGGTGGCATCACGTCGGGTGGCTTGCCGCCCTTGCAAGGCGCGCCTGAGCCCGTGCCGGTCCAGCCATCGGCGCCACAAACGATCGATCCGCCGGCACAGACGCAGACCGCGCAGATCGAACCGCCGCCGCCACCGAAGGGCGATCCGCTGCCGGCGCTCAAGCCCAACAGCCCCTTCATCTGGCCGGTCGACGGCAAGGTCATTTCGAAGTTCGGCCCCGCCAAGGACAACCTGCGCAATGACGGCATCAACATCGCCGCGCCGGTCGGCGCGCCGGTGAAGGCTTCCGCCGCCGGGGTGGTGGCCTATGCCGGGAACGAACTGCGCGGCTTCGGCAACATGGTGCTGCTGCGCCATGCCGACGGCTGGGTCACCGCCTATGCGCACAATTCCTCGCTGCTGGTGAAGAAGGGCGACAAGGTGGGGCAGGGCCAGACCATCGCCCGGGTCGGGAGCAGCGGCAACGTGGACTCGCCGCAGCTGCACTTCGAACTGCGCCAGGGAACAAAGGCGGTCGATCCGCTGAAAGTGCTGACACGATAACGCAGCCTGCGAGGGAGGCAAGCATGCAACCGAAAGAACAACCGGTCATGAAGATCGGGCAACTCGAAATCCGCTACCTGGTGGACGGAACGGCCAGCGGCGCCGGAGTGGGCATGTTCGAATTGACGGTTCCGCCGGGCGCCCGCGTTCCGCCGGCTCACAGCCACAAGGACAACGAAGAGATCGCCTACGTCCTTGAGGGCGTGTTGCGTTATACGGTCGACGATGAGACGCGCGACCTCAAAGCGGGCGAGCGCATGTATACGCCGCGCGGCTCCGTCCACGCCTTCAGCAATCCGCATGGCACGACCGCCCGCGCGTTGATCGTCCTGACGCCGGATATCGGCGCGCAATATTTCCGCGACATCGCGGATGTCGCCAGCGCTCCCGGTGGCCCCAATCCGGCGAAGATGGCCGAGCTGATGACACGGTACGGATTGGTGCTGGCGCCGCCAAAGCCGGCTCCGGCCGCATCTTGAATTTGCCAGATCAATGCATCGCGTCGGCGTGATGGCTTCCGGCGCCATAGCCGCGCGACGCTGCGTAGTGCGCCACTTGGACAGGTGACAGCACTTCCATCATGCTGAGGTGGTAGCGCAGATGGGCCGCGCGCAGTCTGCCTTGAGCCGAGCCGATCCGCGCCGTCAGGTCTTGCAGGGTCTCCGGGGTTATCCGACGCTCCGCGAATAGGCGATCCAGCATTTCTTCATCGGCCAGGATGCGCTCGCCGATCGCAATCGTTTCAGCCTTCATGGTCTCGAGGAGTTCCTCTGTTCTTGCTCGCTGACGGCGCGTGAGCTGGAGTTGGTCGGCAAGGTCGAGCACGTGGCGCGGACCGGGATAGCCGTTCAGCTCCGCCGCCAAAGCCAGCCCCATTCCCCGCCCGGCCTTGAGATCGGCCATCTGCTGGTCGGACAGCGCTTTGAGCGGCCTGCTTTCCATCCCGGCATAAGACGATGCAACGTTCCCCTGATCCTGGGCAGGGGCCGAGAGAGCGGCTGTGACGATCAGCGGAATCGCAAGCAGCATCGCATAGACAGGTTTCATGTCCGTCTCCATTCCTGGCATGCTCGACTCTTGCCACGGAACCGACGGGCCGGGCATGATCGCGATCATGTCCGCGGCCCTCATCGATAGACTGCTGAAACTGGCCCAGCGCATGCGGGAGCTGGCCGCGGGCGACATATTGTTTCGCACCGGCGATCCGGTCCGCTCGCTGTTTCTGGTGATCGACGGCGACGTACGGCTGGTTCGCGCGCTACCGCACGGTCTCCAGTTGACGTTGCAGCGCGCGGGGCCGGGCTCCGTTCTGGCGGAGGCGTCGCTGTTCGCAGGCCGCTATCATTGCGAAGCCATGGCGGCCGAGCGCTCGCGTCTCGCGATCGCGCCGCTCCGGCGGGTCGAAACCGCTCTGAAGGAGGATGCGGAGCTTGCACGCGCGTGGGCCTTGCATCTGTCGCACGAGGTGCAACGCGCGCGGACGCATGCGGAAATACTCTCCCTGAAATTGGTGTCGGAACGGGTCGATGCCTGGATCGCTCTCAATGGCGGGGCATTCCCCCCGAAAGGGCGCTGGCGTCACATGGCATCGGAGATCGGCGTAACGCCCGAAGCGCTCTACCGTGAATTCGCCAAACGGCGGTGATCGGCCGATCGCGTCAGCCGGTCCGATCCTTGTATTCGGTATAGATGAGAATCTTGTTCACAACTGCACCGTCATCGGACAGCGGCAGAAAGACCGTTCCGGCTTCCAGCCAGTCGCGCTCCGGATCGAGCGAGCGGTCGGCATCGTAGAGCACGCATTTTTTCTCGATCACCAGCCGGTAGTTCTCCAGCACGTCCTCGGCGGAGCGACCGTCCCAGTTATCGAATACACTTTTGCCGGTGGGGTTATGTCCGCGTGCTTCCGCTTCGCGCGTGCCGACCAGGCGATAGGTGAGGGAATAAGGTTGATACCCCACATCCACCATGACGATGCCGGGCAGGAAGCTCGGCAGATCGAGCGGCTCGATATCGGCGCGGCGCGGCATCAGCCGGTCGCCGCGCTTGCCGTCCCAATAGTCATAGATCTCGCGGATGCGCGGATGACAGAAATCGAGAAAGTCGAGCGTGGTCCAACGCGGATATCGGCTGCTCATGGGATTGCGCAGAAATCTCCAGGATCAAAGCGATAGCGCCTCGACACTAGAGATCACTGCACGAGTCGGGCAAACGATCCCGTCGCTTAGCAGTCCTGCCAGACCGGCTTGCGCTTCTGCAGGAAAGCATCGATGCCTTCGGCCGCGTCAAGCGCCTGCATGTTCTCCGTCATCACGTGCGAGGCATAATCATAGGCGCGCTTCAGATCCATGTCGATCTGTCGATAGAACGCGCCTTTGCCGAACTTCAGGGTCTGCACCGACTTGGCCGCGATCCGCCTGGCGAGTGTCATGGTGGCATTCGTCAACTCGGCGGTCGGAACCACGTGATTGACGAGGCCGATGCGCTCGGCTTCGGCCGCGCCGATCATGTCGCCGGTCAGCAGCATCTCCATCGCGTGCTTGGGCGCGACCGCGCGGCTCAGCGCCACCATCGGCGTCGAGCAGAAGAGCCCGATATTGACACCGGGCGTTGCGAAGCGTGCATCCTCTGCCGCGACCGCAAGGTCCGCCGTCGCGACCAGCTGGCAGCCTGCCGCCGTCGCGATCCCTTGTACTTCCGCGATCACCGGGCGCTGGAAATCGGTGATGGAGAGCATCAGGCGGCCGCACAGCCCGAATACCTTGTTGTAGAAATCGACGGTCGGGTCGGCGCGCAGTTCCTTGAGATCGTGGCCGGCGCAGAAGGCCGGTCCCGCGCCCGCGAGAATGACTACGCGCACCTTCTCGTCATGCGCCATGGATTCGATCTGCGTCATCAATTGCCGGATCAGCTCCAGCGATAGGGCGTTGCGCTGCTCCGGCCGGTTCAGCGTCAACCGCACGATGCCGTTCTCCAGCTCGTCGCGCAGAACCAGGTCGGTACTGGGGCAAATCCTCGGCTGTTTGTCGTCGCCGAAAGCGGTCAGTGCGATGTCCATGGCGAATTCTCCCGGTGTTCAGACCTGTGCGGCGATAAACAGATAGTCGCCGCCAACGTCTTCGTATTCGGCCGTCGTCTGTTCGAACCGGCCTTGTGCCAGATCGTGCCGCAAACGCTCGAGGCCTTCGCCCAACTCATCGGGATCAGCCAGATTGGCGAAGGCCGAAATATTCGCCCGCACCCGCTGGTCAAGATATAGATGGGGTTGGTGCTTGCCACTGTAAAGGAACAGATCGAACGGTTGCTCCGGCATCCAATATAGCTTCTGCGTCCAGGTGCGGAAGCCGGCGCGCCGCAGTGAAATCTCGATGGTGCTCCAATCCGGCATCTGTTCCGCCGATCTTGCCATCATCGTGGGGAAATAGGCGCTGAGCCAGTAGCGTTTTATCTGCTCCGGCAGCGCGGTCAGGATCACCAGCCTTCCGCGGTCCAGCACCCGTGCCGCTTCTGCGAACGACGCTTCGAGATCGTCGAAATGATGGATCGCCAGCGTGCAGATCGCCCCGTCGAACGAACGGTTGGGGAAGGGCAGGTTGGCGGCGTCGGCTCCGATCAGGCGCAGCCCCGGCGCCTTCGCACGTGCGGTACGCAGCATCAAGCCCGAGCGGTCGAGGCCCAGCATTTCATAGCCGCGCTGGTCGCCCAGCGCCGTCGTGTAGTTGCCGGTGCCGCAGCCGATATCCAGC
>DASYRS010000079.1:0-3358 GCA_036004205.1 Dongiaceae bacterium | reverse complement strand
CGCTCCAGCCGCGCCAGCCGCTCCTGCGCGGCGGAGCGCGACAGGCCGATGCGGCGCGCCAGCTCCTTCACGCTCTGGCGCGCATTCTCGGCCAGAAGCGACAGGATCTGCTGATCGGTCTGGTCCAGTTTGCGGGCCATGTCTCCCAAAGACTTGCTACCGCGGGGCGTCACATTGCCGGTCGATCCGCGACAGAATGACGATACAGGCCGCTTTGATCCGGTGCTAGAGCCTCGCCCCATGAAGTTTGTAACGCCCCGCGACTTTACCGCCGCCAAGGCCTGGGACGCCCTCGCCATCGCCGAGATCGAAGGCGCGAGCGTCCGCCTGCATTGGACCGACCGGCCTTACATCTGGCACGTGAACGACGGTGCCGAGGTGTTCGTGCTGCTGGAGGGCGCCGTCACCATGCAGTACCGCCGCGGCGGCAAGGAATACCGGCACGCGATGCGGCCCGGCGACATCTGCCATGCCGAACCGGGCGACGAACATGTGGCGCGTCCCGACGGCCCCGCCCGCATCCTGGTGATCGAGAAGAAGGGCAGCGTGTGAGCGGCGGTTTCGTATTTTCCTAATTCGCGCCGCTTATCAGGAACAGCCGGTTCAGCTTGTTGAAGGTCGAATAGACGCGCTCGAAGGCGACCTTGAACGCGTCCCGGCTCTTGAGCGCGTCGATCCTGCCGGCGATCGCCTGGTGGATATCCGCGATCGTGCGCGTGCCGTCGATCGCGGACAGGATGTCGCTGGCGTGCGGCGGAATCTGAATCCGCACTTCGAGGCCGTCGATCGCGACCTTGAGGTTGCCGCGGTCGCGCAAGGTGGCGGCGAGCTCTGCGCTGCCCGCCCGCAGCACCGGCACCATCCCGCCGTCATCCGGCCGCGCCACTGATGCGCCCGCGCGGCCCTTGCGCACCAGGTAGACGATGTGGCGCTTGAGATTGCCGGCGAGCTGCTCGGCAAAGCCCGCGCGCGCCACCGGCCCGAGCCCGTTCAGCCGATGCAGCAGCCCGGCATCGGTGAGATAGCTGGCCGGATCGTAGCGCCAGGGCTCGATGAAGCCGGCGATCTCGAGCCCCGCACCCTTCGCCAGCGCGGCCAGCTCCCCGACGCTGTAGGCGCGGTCCTGCGCATGCAGCAGCAGATCGTGCAGGCCGGCGTCGCCGCCCGCCAGGTGATCGCCGATCGCGGGATTGCGTCGCAGCCAGTTGGTGGCCGGCAGCTGTTTCATGAGATCGCGCGCCGTCGTCAGCTGCGCCTTCGGCGTCAAGGCAGGGGCCGGCGCATAGGCCGCCAGAGTCTTCAGCATCGCCTGCATGGGATAGACACCGGTGCGGCCGAGCGTGCCGTAGACCATCACGCCCATGCCGCCATCGGGCGCCAGCGCGCTGGCCAGCGCGGCAAGGCCCGCCGCCGGATCGGCGAGATGATGCAGCACGCCGCAGCAATCGATGTAGTCGAACGGACCCGGAGCAAGGCTGGTGAGATCGAGCAGCGAACCGGTCTTGAATGTGATGTTGCCAAGGTCCCGCACCCGCGCCCGCTCCTCCGCGATGGCGCGGGACGCCCTGGAGAGGTCGAGATACACGACCTCCGCCGGGCAATTCCGGTCGCTGAGGTGCTGCGCCAGCATGATGAGGCCATCGCCGGTGCCACCGCCCGCCACCAGCGCGCGGAACGGCCGCGAGAAATCGCGCGCCCCGGCATAGAGATAATGGTTGAGCTCCAGCAGATGGCTGGGCGAGCCTTCGATCAGGCGCTGCGCCTCGTCGCGCGGATCGCGCGCGGGATAGGGCAAAAGCTCGTATTGCTGACGCACCGGATCGGGCATGGCCTACGCAATTCTTGGAAGCCCGGACCCGCGCTTAGCGCTCCGCCGTTCCGGTACGGAACAATTTGGTCGGCTGGGCCTGCACGTTGACCACCAGCACAAGATTGTCGCCGGACACCAGCAGCGACTTCTTGCCGTCTCGCGGCAGCGGCACATTCACCTTGCGGCAGTAGTTGATCATCGCGGCGCCGATCGTTTCGGCCGGGACCGGCACCTTCTGGACCTGCCCGCTGGCATCGTCGCGGATGCTGATCTCGACATGTGTGTCGGGTGCGGCAACGATCTCGCAGGCCTCCACCACGCCCGACGGCAGCGGCTTCTTGGTGGCGGCGTAATAGAGCTTCACCGCCATCACCAGGGCATCCTTGCTGAACGAGATGTGACGCAGCTCGCCCAAGGCAGGCAGGCGGGAATTGAGATCGCTGGATTTCGATGGCGACTTGTTCATTCGTCCCCCCAGGGACCAATCCTGGCGCCGCGCATACGCTTTCGGCTTCCGCGCAGCATAGTGCGACTCGGAGGTTAACAACCCCCGGTCGCGCCGCCAGGGTGCCGCGACATTCGATTGGGGGCAAGGGTCTTGTAGACAGACTTTTCTAGAACTTTTCCACCCAGGTACGTAGGTCGGCCTCCAAGGTCCAGGCGCTGCGTGGCTGGCGATAAAGCGACCAGTAGGCGTCGGCGATATCGGCGGGTTTCAGCTTGGCATCGCCATCGGCGTCGCCGATCTGGCCGTCGATCACCACATGGGCGACATGGATGCCCTTTGGCCCCAGCTCGCGCGCCATGCTCTGCGCCAGGGCGCGCAGGCCGAACTTGGCGATGGCGAAAGGCGCGAAATTGGCGCTGCCGCGCAGCGAGGCGGTCGCGCCGGTGAACAGGATCGTGCCGTGCCCCGCCGGCACCATCGCTTTCGCTGCCGCCTGCCCGACCTGGAATCCGCCGAGGCACCCGACCCGCCAGGCGGCCTCGAGCTGCCCGGGCGCGAGCTCGAGGATGCTGCCCCGCGCATAGCCACTGGCATTGAAGATCACCAGGTCCGGCGCGCCGTGCGCCTTGATGCCATCGGCGAACAGATCGCCGACACTGGCCGGGTCGGCGACATCACAGCGCAACGCCGGAACATCCTTCAGCCCACGCTCATCGAGCAGCTTGCGCAAGCGCTCGCGGTCGCGCGCGCCGGCGCTGACCTTCATCCCTTCGCGCGCGCATCTCTCGACCAGCGCCGCCCCAAGCCCGGGCCCGACACCGATGACGATGGCATGGTTGCTGGATGGCATGACTGATCTCCGGTTGCTATCGAATGACTTCAACCATACTTGGGCAGCTCATCGCAGCCATGCAACAACCGTCTTGCTCCCAAAATGGGACCATGCTACATGAGACGATGCGGATCATTGCACGGCGTACGCTGCGGGAGTTTATCGCCAAGCTTAAGGGGCGAAAGGATCAATCGGCCGTCAAGACCGCACTTGATGCATGGTTCGCTGAAGCAAGCCGCGCGCGGTGGACCAGCAGCGCGGAGGTGAA
>DASYRS010000078.1:0-8890 GCA_036004205.1 Dongiaceae bacterium | reverse complement strand
CTGTCGACCACCATCGACGGTTTCGCGGTCGAGGGCGATCGCGTGACGGCGCTTAAAACCTCGAGCGGCCCGATCAAGGCCGACGCGTTCGTGCTGGCGGCCGGCAGCTATTCGCCGCAGCTGGCGCGCGATGCCGGACTGCATCTGCCGATCTATCCGGTCAAAGGCTATTCGATCACCGCGCCGGTCGGCGATCCGGACCAGGCGCCCAGAACCGGCGGTCTCGACGAAGGCACGCTGGTCGCGTTCGCGCGGCTGGGCGAACGGGTACGCATGACGTCGGTCGCGGAAGTCGGCGGCTACGACACCAGCTACCGTCCCGAGGATTTCGCGAAAATTTTAGCGACCGGGCGCGAATTGTTCCGCGACGGCATCGATCTCGAGCGCGCGGAGCACTGGGCGTGCCTGCGCCCCGCGACGCCCGACGGGCCGCCCATCGTCGGCCCAAGTCCCGTGCGCAATCTGTGGCTTAACACCGGCCATGGCTATCTGGGCTGGACCATGTGCTGCGGCTCCGCCCGGCTGCTGGCCGATCAAATGTCCGGGAGGAAGCCGGAACTCGACACCCATCTGTATCGTTATGGACGATATTGATGTGATGCGTGATACCCGTGGTAATCGGTAGTTAAGACACTTACATTAATGGTCTATGGGCATGCGAATCACGCGCACTCTTTTGGCCTGTTCGGCGTTCGCGCTGCTGCTGGGGCAACCGGCACTGGCGCAGGATGCCACCCCCGAAACGCAGGCATCGCTCGACGCCAACGCCGTCGCGACCGCCAGCGCAACCACCTACACCCCGATTGCCGCCGGCGCGGCCCTCGACGTCTCCACTGCCGACACCAGCGAGCTGTCGAGCAACGCGGTCGAACTGACCAGCGGCACGTTGAAGCAGCATGGCTTCAGCATCTCGCGTGATGCGCCCTATGCGATGGACGTGACCGTGCAGATGGTGCGCGGGGTCGGACAGGAACAGAACGCACCGCGCGTGACGCAAGGATCGGTCCGCGGCGATGCCTATACCAATCCGGAAAACAGTTCGGCGAACGACTCCAAGGATCCCCTGACGCAGGGCAATTTCTTCGACAACACCCGCGGCGCCTTCCTGTCGCCGGCGGAGCCGCAGCGCGGCGGCCATCTGCTGCGGGTCAGCCTGTCGGTCTATGACCGCAAGAGCGGCCTCTATGTCTGGCGCGGCCAGATCGAGCGCGACAGCCTGGACGTCGACGTCGATTCATCGATTCAGCAGATGGTGCCGGCCTTGCTCTCGCATTTCGGCGACTCCCTGCCGCCGACTCCGGTCGCCCTGAAATAGCTCTCGCTTCTCTCCGCCGCTACATGAAGTCCCGCGGGATGGAAAAGACATCCTGGTCGGAGAATATCCGCTCCCCGTTGAAATAGGCATCCACCGTCGCCGTGAAGTGGAAATGCGTGGCATCGTTCCTCAGCGTCGTGCGCGTGACGGTGCGCGCCACCCAGTCCGCGCGCGCCAGCTCGTGGTGATAGACGCAATCGGCTTCGGCCGAGAGCGGATCGTCCGGGCGGATGCGATAACGCTCGGTCCCCCCGCAATCCAGACGCCAGTCGATATCGTCGTAGCGCACGCCGCCGCTGTCCTTGACCATGACCAATTCGGTGGCGCCGGTCGCGACGTCGCGTGTGATGGTGCGGTGCCAGTCATCCGCCCGCGTCGCCGTGCAGGGTTCGCTCGCCGCCTTGACCGGCGGGTCGAAGGGTCGCAGATCGGACTCCTCCGCGTGCGGCGGGTACACCGGCAACTCCAGTCGGCTGTCGCGCGCATGGACCGTAACGGTCGCGGCTTGCGGTGCAGGCCATAGCTGTGGCCAGCAGGCGGTCGAGATGGCGACGCGCAGACGATGGCCGGCGGCGACCTCGTAGGCGATGGTGTTCAGCGCGATCGTCGCACGATAGACCTTGCCCGGCTCCAGCGCGATCGGATTGGCCTGGTCCCAGGCGTGGTTGAGCCCGAACAAGGTATAGGTGACGCGGGTCGAGGCGCCGTCCGGCGCGACGTCGTTCAGCCGCACGCAGATCTTCGCGACCGGCTTGTCGACGGAGAACGCCAGATGCAGGCGCGGCGCGCCGAAGAAAGCGAGCGGCACGGCAAGGGCTAAGGTATCGAAACACAGCGAGCTGCCATCGTCGGTCCGCTGATCGCCCGGGAAATCGCCGTCGTTGCCGCCGTAGGAGCACCATTCAACCGTCATCGCGCCGGTATTTTGCGGCGACCGGATGGAGAGGGCCACGTCGGGCTGTTGCGTTGCCTCCAGCCCACGCGCGCCGAGCCAGAAGTCCCGTCCCGCGATCTTCGGCGCCGGCCAGTCGCGATGCGCGATCCAGCGGCCGGGCCGCAAAGTCGCGCACGGATCAGGCGTGTGCGATGAATTCATCCAGGCCTTCAGCTTCGGTTCGCGCATCAGGCCGGTGTCGCGGCCCTTCAGCCAGTGATCCCAGAACCGCAGCGCCTCCTGCAGGAAGCCGATGGCCGGGCCCGGCAGCGCCTTGTTGGGATAGGCGTGGCCCCACGGCCCGACCAGCCCGATGCAGGGCGCCTTCAGCTTTTCCACCAGGCGAGCGACCGCGTTGGAATAGCCGTCCTCCCACCCGCCGATCGCGAACACCGCGCATTCGATCGCGTCGTAGTCCTCGCACACCGAGCCCCGGCGCCAATATTCGTCGCGCCGCTGGCGACCGTACCAGATGTGGGCGGGATACCTGTAGTGTTTCAGGCGCTGGAGCCACATGTCGCGCCAGCGCTCGCCGACGATCGCGGGGTCGGGCGGCTGCGAGACGAAGGCATACATCGCCGATGACCAGGCGAAATTGTCGTGCAGCAGACAGCCCTGCATGTAATGCACATCGTCATTGTAGCGATCGTCCGAGGCGCAGAGCGTGATGATGGCTTTCAAGGCCGGCGGCCGGTGCATGGCGACCTGCAGCGCATTGAACCCGCCCCAGGAGATTCCCATCATCCCGACCTGGCCGCTGCACCAGACCTGCCGCGCGATCCAGGCGATGGCGGCAACCAGGTCGGCCTGCTCCGCCGGAGTATATTCGTCGTCCGGCAGCCCATCGGAATCGCCAGTGCCGCGCAGATCGATGCGCAGGCACGCATAGCCGTGCCCGGCGAAATAGGGATAGATCTCCTCGTCCCGGCTCTTGAGGCCGTCGCGCTTGCGATACGGCACGCAATCGATGATCGCGGGAACCGGATCGGCATCCGCATCGACCGGCAGCCACATCCGCGCCGCCAGGCGGATGCCGTCGGGCATCGGAATCCATAGATTGTCGATGCAGCGAATGCGCCGCGGGAACTCCGTCACGACCTGCATGGCGCCCTCAATGCAGGACGAAATAGGCCAGCAGCGGCAGGGTGAGGAACGACAGGCCGGTCGAGAGCACGACCATCGCCGCCACGTCGGCATGGGCGCGTCCGTAATACTGCGCGAACAGGAAGTTGAACACCGCGACCGGCATCGAGCTCTGGATGATGAGGACGCCGGACGCGGTCGGCGGCAGCTCGAACAGGCGTGCGATCAGGAGCGCGATCAGGAACCCACCGGCCAGCCGCACGCACGACAGCAGCAGGTTGCGGCCCAGCTGGTTCACCTTCAACTGCGCCAGCGAGACGCCGAGGGTCAGCAGCATCATGGGGATGGTGATGTCGCCCAGGACCCCGATGGTATTTTCGATCCAAGCCGGCAGCTTCTGGCCCAGCGGCAGCAGAATTGCCGAGATCAGAACCGCATAGATGGTCGGCGTGCGGACCAGCCGCGACAGCGACAGGTTCCCGGCGGACAGCGAAATCCCCAGGGTGAATTGCAGCGTCACGGTGCAGCTGAAATAGACGACCGCCAGCGCCAGCCCCTCCGGCCCGAACGCGAACAAGGCGAGCGGCAGGCCCATGTTCCCGGTATTGGGAAAGGTCAGCGCCGGCAGATAGGAATTGATCGACAGCTTCAACACGCGCAGCACGATGAAACCCAGCGTCAGAAATCCGGCGACCGCGGTCAGCACCGCCACGCCCATCTGCGCCAGGGCGGCCGGGTCGATCTCCAGCGTCATCAGCGAATGGGCTACCAGGCAGGGCGTGCCGACATTGGTCGCGATGTCGGTCAGGAACACGCTGTCGAAGCGGCGGCCCATCTTGGCCCAGGTGAACCCGATGCCGGCCACCAAAAGGACCGGCAGGACCACCGCACTCAATTGACTCCACACGAACCCGCACCCCCGCACTCACGACCAGCCCCCGCATATTGCCTATGAATGGCGATTGCCGCACCCCCGACCTTCGCCCTACGATATTGCTCATGAAGCTGTACACAGCTTCGCCTAAGTTGGCAATCCGATGAGGAATTTTGCATGCGATCCAACCAGGTTGGCGGCCATGCCGCCATCGCGCTGCTGGAGGCGTACGGGGTCGACACCGTGTTCGGGATCCCGGGCGTCCATACGCTGGAACTCTATCGCGGCCTCGCCGATCGCAAGATGCGCCATGTCGGCGTGCGGCACGAACAAGGCGCCGGCTTCATGGCGGACGGCTATGCCCGCGCCTCCGGCCGGCCGGGCGTGTGCTGCCTCATCACCGGTCCCGGTTTGATGAATGCTGCGACCCCGATCGGCCAAGCCTATTCGGATTCTGTGCCCGTGCTCGTGCTGGCCAGCGTCAATGACAGCGACGATCTCGGCAAGGGCCGCGGCCGGCTGCATGAGATCACCGACCAGCATGCCGCGATCCAGCCGCTGACCGGCCTCACCCGCACCATCAGGAATGCGGCCGAACTGCCGGAAGCGATGGTGGAAATCTTTCGCCTGTTCGAGACCGGGCGGCCGCGGCCGGCGGTGCTCAACCTCACGCTCGACATGCTGCGCGCGCCGGCGGCGCTGACCGATGCGCGGCGTGTGCGCGCGGCGCGGCCGCGTGCCGCCGAGGCCGACATCGAAGCGGCGGCCATGCTGATCGACGCGGCGGAGCGACCGATGGTCATCTTCGGCGGCGGCTGCGTCGATTGTGCCGATGAGGCCCGCGCGTTGGTGCGGAGGTCCGGCGCGATGGCCGTCACGACCACGGCCGGCAAGGGCGTGATCGCGGATTCCGATCCGGCGACGCTGAGTTCAAGCTTGGCGAACACCGCCACCCAGAAGGCCCTGGCGGAGGCTGACCTGGTGATTGCGGTCGGAACAGAACTTGCAGAAACAGATAGTTGGAGCGATAGCCTCACCTTTCACGGCAGACTGATTCGCATCGATCTCGACGCGCCGACCCTGGCCCGCGACTACCCGCCGGCCGTCGCCATCCTGGCCGATTCCGGCCCAACGCTCGCCGCGCTGACGGAGCGCATCCGAGCCGGCCGCAAGCCGGACGGGACGCGCATCGCCTCCATCCGCGCCGCCAACGCGACGGAGATCCGGCCGCTGGAGAAGAAGCACATCGCTGTGCTCGATGCCGTCCGAGCGGCCCTGCCGGAGGACGGACAGGTCTTCACCGACATGACCCAGATCGCCTACACCGCCAACGTCTACTTCCCGTGCGAGCGGCCGCGTCGCTGGTTCCATCCCGTCGGTTTCGGGACTTTGGGCTATGCCGTGCCGGCGGCGATCGGCGGCAAGATCGCCTGTCCCGACCGCCCGACGATCGCGATCGTGGGCGATGGCGGCTTCCTCTTCACCATGCAGGAGCTGGGCACCGCCGTGGAACTGGGCCTGCCCCTCCCAATCCTGCTGTGGAACAACGACGCCTTCGGCCAGATCGCCCAGGGCATGAATGCGCGCGACATCCCGGAGCTGGGCGTGCGGCAACGCAATCCGGACTATCTGGCATTGGCACGCGCCTTCGGGGCCGAGGCGATCCGCCCTGATAGCGTCGCAGCCTTGCGAGCCGAAATTGCCACCGCCTTTGCACGGCGAGGCCCGACCCTGATCGAGGTCCGGGAGGACGCGTCGTTTCTGTCCTAGACCCCGGCAAAATCTGCCGATCCAGATCTTCAGCTGTCAGCGGCAGTGCATTGATTTTTCGGTAGATTTTCTCGTTAACGGAATGGCATGGAGCTTGCGTTAACGATCCTTGGTTAGAAGAACCAAGGAGATTACCCCGATGCTTCCCGCTCTGGCTCAAGCCCTCGAAGACCCGCGCCCGATGAGCGACGAGGAACAGCGCCTCGCCTGCTTTGAAATGTTCAACACGTTCTGGCAGGACGCGTCCGACCGCGGCATCCCGTTCGATACGATCGGCACCATGTCCATTTCGGCCACCTTGTTCGCGCTGGTCGCGGCCCATGGTCCGGAAACGACGGCGGAATTCGTGCGCGATCTGGCGAACATCGTCCTCAGCGGCGACTTCAATTTGCCGATAGCGACGCACTGACCGGTTCGACAGCGACCGTTGGACGCATTAAGACTACGGCGCGCCGATTGGGCGCTGCCGCGGGTTGATGGTCGAGGGTCGATGCTGGTCCGTATTCTGATTTGCCTGGCGTTGCTTGGCGGCGCCGCGATGCCGTTCTGGATGGCGACGCCGGCATTTGCCGTCACCATGGAAGACGTGCGCAAGGCGGTGGCCGAGAAGCGCATGTTCGACGCATTCCAGGACCTGCTGGAACTCGCCAATACCGGCGACCCGGTCGCGGAATATGAGCTGGGTGGGTTCTATCATTGGGGCAATGTCGGCCCCGCCGACTTCACCAAGGCCCGCACCTGGTACGAACGTGCCGCCAAGCAGGGCAATGTCGACGCGATGCTGGGCCTCGCCGTGATCTATGGCGCGGGCCAGGGCGTGCCGCAGGACAAAGCGGCCTCCTACCGCTGGCTGGTGCTCGCCAGCAGCCAGCATAACCTGCCGCCGGACGACGCCGCCCGCATCGCCAGCGCGCGCGATGACCTTGCCAAACATCTGACGCCCGAACAGGTCGACGCCGCCCTGGCCGAAGCGCGCAGCTTCGTGCCCAAACCGGAATAGCCGGCGCCATGGCGGACGAACCGCCGACACGCGAGCGGATCGAAGCCGCCGCCGCTCTGGTGCATGGGGCGATCGGCGCCAGTCCGCAGATATCCTGGCCGCTGCTGTCCCAGCGCGTCGGCGCCGAAACCTGGATCAAGCACGAGAACCATCTGCCGACCGGTGCCTTCAAGGTGCGCGGGGGCCTCACCTATGTCGGCCACCTCCGCAAGGACCAGCCGAACGTCCGGGGCGTGATCGCCGCCACCCGGGGCAATCACGGCCAGAGTATCGCCTTCGCCGCCCGCCAGTTCGGCCTGTCCTGCGTGGTGGTCGTGCCCCACGGCAACAGCCGGTCCAAGAACGCCGCCATGCAGGCTTATGGCGCGGAACTGATCGAGACCGGCCACGATTTCCAGGCCGCCTATGAGGCGACGCAAGACATCGCCGAGCGGCGCGGCCTGCATTTCGTGCGCTCGTTCCATCCCTGGCTGCTGGACGGGGTCGCCACCTACGGCTGGGAGCTGATGCGCGCCGCCGCCGACCTGTCGACCGTCTATGTGCCGATCGGGCTGGGGTCCGGCATCTGCTCCACCATCCATGCGCGCGACGCGCTCGGCCTCAAGACCGAGATCGTCGGCGTGGTATCGGAGAACGCGGCGGCCTATGCCCTCTCGTTCGAAACCGGAAAGCCGGTCTCGACCAACAGTGCCGACACCATCGCCGACGGCATGGCGTGCCGGGTGCCGGTGGAGGATGCCCTGCGGATCATCTGGCGCGGTGCTGCCCGCGTCGTGCGCGTCAGCGAAGACGAGATCGCCGCCGCGATGCGCGCCTATTTCGCGGACACCCACAACGTCGCCGAAGGCGCCGGCGCCGCCCCCCTCGCCGCCGCGCTCAAGGACAAGACGCGCAAGGCCGGGAAAGTCGGACTGATCCTCTCAGGCGGCAATGTCGATACGGACGTGTATGCGAGGGTGTTGAGCGAAGAGCAGCGATGAAAGCGACGCTTCCATCCAACAGGGGACATGAGCATTTCCAATTGGAGTTTGGTGAACCAAGACGGCTTGCCGGGGAGGTCGGCTTGTTGTCGACGCTGGATATCCGGGTACCAGAATGGGTTGATGATGGGCCCCTTCCATGCCAGCTCAGAATTGCCGGCTTGTGGATTCGCGTCAAAGCGCTGATCGAGCTGCACGCGGCTATCGTGACGTGGCTCGCGCTACCGCTGGAAGAACTGGCCACCAGCGCCTTCCACGGCGGCTTTGAGTTGGCAGGAAGGCCCGGCCAGAGCCTCAGTCTCCGATTCTGGGAGGTCAAGCACGGCATGCCTGGCCATCAACCGGTATCCGTGGCAGTGGCCGCTGCTTTTGAGACCGATGTCAGCTTCACGACCGACCCCAGCTGCCTGGATCAGTTCGCCGCCGAGCTCGACGTGGCGACCGACGAGTATCGGTAGCAGCCTCGCATGATGTCAGATCCGTCACCGCTTGATGTGCCAGTCGGCGTGGCTACCCACATGTGCTCACCCATACACACACGCGACGCGCTTGGCCTCAAGACGGAAATCGGCGATGTCGTTGCGGAGAATGCGGCGGCGCATGCTCCCTCCGCATGGCGGAACGGCTATTCCTGGACGCACGAATTATACGTCGCCGACTGATGGAAGTTGGTGTACACGGCACGGACCTTGACCTTGCTGGCGCCCAGGATTTCGGCGCATCCGTCGGTGATGTTGCCGCTGCTCTTCCAATAGCCGTTGGCCTTCCACCGGACATTCACCGCGCTCTTGCTGTTCTCGGCGACGCAAACGGCAACGTTCAGCGTGTCGCCGTCGGCGTGCGCGATCGAGACGTCACGGGGCCCTTCAAGCGGCGTCCAATCGGCCTTGGCGCCCGCCGGGCAGACGCTCGCAGCGTCATCGGCGACGATGCG
>DASYRS010000077.1:0-6231 GCA_036004205.1 Dongiaceae bacterium | reverse complement strand
TCCAAGGTCGCGAGCCTGTTCTATCTGACCCCGCCGATCGCGGCCATCGGCAGCTATTTCTGGTTCGGCGAGGCGCTGTCGGCGCTCGCGCTCGCCGGCATGGCTGTCATCGTCTCCGGCCTTTATCTGCTGAACCGGGCACGGGCGGCATGAGCGTCAGCGACGCCGAGAAGGCCTTGATCGAGAGCCGGCGCCACAATCCGGAGCCGGGCAAGGACTTCTTCGTGTTCGCCTACGGCTCGCTGATGTGGCGGCCGGATTTTCCGTTCGCGGCGGTCCAGCCGGCGACGCTCTATGGCTATCACCGCGCGTTCTGCATCACCTCCACGCATTATCGCGGAACGACCGAGCGGCCGGGCCTGGTGCTGGGCCTCGACCGCGGCGGGCAGTGCGTCGGGCGGCTGTATCGCATCGGCCCATCCGACGCGGCCAGCGTCGCGGAATACCTGCATCAGCGCGAGCTGATCACCGGCTGTTATGTGCCGAAGGATGTGACGCTGCGACTGCAAGACGGCGGCAAGGCGCGCGGCCTGACCTACGTCGCGGACCGCGCGCACTATCAATATGCCGGCAAGCTCGACGGCGAGAAGATTGCCGGCGTCATCCGCCGCGCGACCGGCGTGATGGGCAGCAACCGCGACTATCTGCGCAACACCGTGCAGCATCTCGAGGAGATGGGCATCGCGGACACCAGCCTGCATCGGATATTGAAGTTGGTGGAACGAGGAGAGTAGCCGCCCCGCTTCTCCTCCATCGTCATGCCAAGTCCGACCATGACGAAAATGAGGTGCAGTCGTTGCATCGACGGGGGTGGTAACCGCCCCGCCGCTCGCCTATCTTGGCGTCCATCATGGATACGCTCGAGCATCCGCAATCCTACTACGCCGCGACCGCGCGGCCGTTTCCGCGTCTGCCGGAGCTGCAGGGCGAGACCGAGGCGGATGTCGCAATCATCGGCGGGGGCTATAGCGGGCTCTCGGCCGCGCTCAACCTGGCGGAGCGCGGCTATCAGGTGGTGCTGATCGACCAGGCGCGCATCGGGTGGGGCGCGTCGGGCCGCAACGGCGGGCAGATCAATACCGGCCTGCGCAAGAGCCCGGTCGAGCTGGTCGCGCGCTACGGCCGCGATCGCGCCAAGGCTTTGTTCGACCTGGCCGAGGAGGGCCGCACCATCATCCGCGAGCGGGTCGCGCGCCATGGCATCCGCTGCGATCTCAAGGCCAACACCCTGTTCGTGGCGCACCGTCCGTCGGAAGAGGGGTGGATGCGCGCCGAGGTCGCAGCCCTGGAGCGCGAGTTCGGCTACACCAAGGCGCTGTTCGTGCCCAAGGACGAGCTGGACGAGCACATCGGCAGCGATGCCTTCCATGCCGGCATCGCCGACTACGGTGGCGGTCATCTGCATCCGCTCAACTACGCGCTGGGCCTGGCCCAGGCGGCGATCGATGCCGGCGCCAAGCTCTATGAGCGCACGCATGCTTTTGCCATCGAGGAGGCGGAAGGCGGCGTCAATGTCTCGACCGACAAGGGCCGCATCAAGGCGGCCTATGCCGTGATCGCGTGCGATGCCTATCTCGGCGATCTGGAGCCGCGCATCGCGCCCAAGGTCATGCCGGTCGCGAACTTCCTCATCGCCACCGAACCCTTGAGCCACGCAGAGGCCGATGCCCTCATCCCCAACGATGCCTGCGTATGCGACAGCCGCTTCGTGGTGAACTATTTCCGCCTGTCGGGCGACCGCCGGATGATCTGGGGCGGCGGTGAGAAATACAGCCCGGCGCCGCCCGCCGACATTCCCGCCTTCGTGCGGCCGCACATGCTGCGGGTGTTCCCGCAGCTCAGCCACAAGAAGATCGAGTACGGCTGGTCCGGCATGGTCGGGATCACCATGAGCCGGCTGCCGAACCTGGGGCGCATCGGCAACATCTTCTATGCCCAGGGCTATTCCGGCCAGGGCGTCGCCGTCACTGGCATCGCCGGCAAGCTGATCGCGGAAGCCTTGAGCGGGACGGCCGAGCGGTTCGACGTGTTCGCGAACCTGCCGCACCGGGCCTTTCCCGGCGGCACGGCCCTGCGCCACCCGCTGCTGGTGCTGGCGATGCTGTGGTACGCGCTGCGCGACCGGCTATGATTGGCCGCGATTGAACAGGCGCCGGCCGAATTTGAGAAGCCCCGCGCCAGCGACGATCACGGCCGGGATCAGGATCTTCTTGCCGGCGATCACGAAGGCGATCAAAACGGCGATCAGGCCCTTGCCGAACTTGATCCCGAGTGCCGTCGCGACCAGCCCGGCGATGCCGAAGGCCGCGACCTTGTCGCCCTCCTTGAAATCCTGGTAGCGGTAGCCTTCGTCGAAGCTGTGGGTGGCCAGCGCCTGGTCCAGCAAAGCGGGGCGGCCGCCGGCGCTCTTGAACTGGTCGATCGGGCCGACCCAGGTGAATTCGGTGTAGCCGGCGCGGCCGAGCCGCAGCGCGACCGCGTTGGTCCAATTGCTGTCCTTGTCCTTCAGCTCCATGGCATAGGTCACGGTCTGGCTCGCCTTGTCGTAATGCGGCGGCTCCAGCCAGCCGACCACCTCCATCGGCTGGAAGCCGTTGGCCACGCGCTCCTTGTTCGACGCCGTGGTCGCCTCGCGGTACTGCGTCAGCAGTTCATCGCCATCGACATCGGCCCAGTCGGAATCGTTGATGTAGCCCTCGTCGCGCCATTCGTAATAGACCAGGACCTTGCCGGAATTGTCGGTCAGCACCGCCTCGGTGCCCGGGAACTCCGTGCCGCTGGCAAGCCAGCTGAAGCGCTCGGCATCCGCACCCAGCAGCACCGACTGGTCCGACGGCAGTTCAATGGCGGCGTGCGAGGCGGGGAGCTTGTAGGTGCCCGGATCGTTCTGCCACTTCAGCGCGTCATAGGCGGCCTGCACTTCGTCGTCGGTCTTGGGATAAGGACCTTGATCGGCGGCCGCCGATACAGAAGCAAACGTGCACGCCACGGCAAGACAGAAACCGGCAATGAAACGCATGAAGCCCTCTCCCCCATTTCGAGACGGAACGATCATTCCAGGGAATCATAAATAAACGCTTGCGATTCTGGAAGGCCGCTATCGTGTTGCGCGCCGGCTTTCCTGCGCCGCCGCCCTGAGCCTTTCCTTCTCGCCCGGCGGCAGGTTGTTCCAGTGGCAGCCGAGCAGCGCACCCTGCAGCGCGTAGAGCATGACCAGCGACACCTCGCGCGGGAAGGCGTGCTTCAGGCGCCGATAGGCCGCCAGCGCCCCCAGCTTGCGCAAGGCCGCCTCGTCCTCGATCCCGACATCGCGCAATTGGCGGATGCTCGCCGGGCCGATATTCTTGAGGTCCATGAGATCGCCGGTCATCGCCGGCGACCATATTCGAGCGGAGACAGCAGTGAAAGTCCTGGTGGTGGGCGCCGGCGGGGTCGGCGGGTATTTCGGCGGCCGTTTGGCGGAATCCGGCGCCGACGTCATGTTCCTGGTGCGCGAGGGCCGCGCCGGGCAGCTCGCCGAACGCGGGCTCGTGATCAAGAGCCAGCTGGGCGATGCCGCCTTCCCGGTCCGCACCCTGACCGCCGCGGATGCGGGGCAGGCCTTCGATCTCATCATCCTCACCTGCAAGGCTTACGACCTGCCCTCCTCGATCGACGTGGCCGCGCCCCACATGGACGCGGGGACGGGGCTGGTCATGCCGCTGCTGAACGGCATGGCGCACATCGACGTGCTGCGCGCACGCTTCGGCCCGGACCGCGTGCTGGGTGGGCTGTGCCGCATATCGGCAACGCTGTCGCCGGACGGCGAGGTGATGCAGCTGCCGGGACTGCCGCCACGCATCAGCTTCGGCCGGTTCAAGGACCAGATCGAGCGCCGCGTGCTCGACCAGCCGGCCAAGGAGATCGAGCGGACGTTGGCAGCCGCCAATTTCCACAGCAACCGGATCGAGCCGATCGAGCAAGGCTTGTGGGACAAATGGGTGGTGCTTGCCGCCATGGCCGCCGGCACCTGCCTGATGCGCGGCAGCATCGGCGCGATCGTCGCCGGCGACGACGGCACCGCCATCATGGAAGAGCTGGTGGCCGAAGCCGCCTCGGTCGCGCGCGCCGCGGGCTACGGGCCGAGCGATCAGCATCTGACGGCGTCGCGCGGCATCCTGACCGCCGCCGGATCGGATATGACCGCCTCGATGCTGCGCGACATCCAGAAGGGTGGAGCCACCGAAGGCGACCACGTCGTCGGCGATATGCTGCGCCGCGCGCAGGGCTTCGGCCTCGCGACCCCCCTGCTGCGCGTCGCCAACGCCCATTTGCAGACCTATGAAACGGAGCGGGCGAAGGCGGTGCGCTGAGACCCCGAGGCGGCGCAACCGAAATCGCCGTTTCTTGCAACATCGTCCTTGGCTGGCGGTTCATTGGTGCGATCCCAGCCTCGATTGCGACGATGTGCGATGCCGACAACCCGCCCGCCCGTGCCCGCCGGCAGCCCAGTGCGTCCGCCGATGGACCCCGCCACCGGCGTCCGGTGCATCAAGCTGCAACCGCATGAGATAACCGACGGCATCACCGCCGCGGACGATCTGTTCGTTCTCGCCCATCTGGGCGTGCCGCGCGTCGATCCCGCGCATTGGTCGCTCGCGATCGACGGCCTGGTGGACCGCCCTGCCTCCTTCAGCCTCGATGCGCTGAAGCAACGCCCCAAGACGACCGTGGAGGCCGTGCATCAATGCTGCGGCAGCCCGATCGAGCCGAAGGTGCCGACCCGCCGTGTCGCCAATGTCCGCTGGGGCGGCGTCGATCTGGCCGCGCTGCTCGACGAGGCCGGCGTCGGTGGCAGGGCACAGTTCCTGTGGTCGTACGGGCTGGATGGCGGCGCGTTCGCCGGCACGGCGTGCGATTGGTATCTCAAGGATCTGCCGCTGGCGCGCCTGAAGGCGGGCGACGTCCTCCTCGCCTACGAGCTGAACGGCGCGCCACTGCCGCCGGAGCACGGCTTTCCGGTTCGGCTGGTGGTGCCCGGCTATTACGGAACCAACAGCGTCAAATGGCTGTGGCGGCTGCAGCTCGCGGACCGCCGCGCGGAGGGGCAGTTCGTCTCGGTGCTGTACAACGACACGCTCGGTCCCGCGGATATCGCCGCCGGCTTGCCCGCGCGCCGGCCGGTCTGGGCCCAGGCGCCGGAATCGATCATCGTCGCGCCGGCGCCCGATGCGGTGGTCGCGCGCGGCGAGCCGGTGGAGATCTGGGGCTGGGCCTGGTCGTTCCGCGAGATCGCGCGTGTCGAGGTCAGCACCGACGGCGGGGTCACCTTCCGCTCCGCCGGCCTGGAACCGCGGCGCGACTGGTCATGGCAGCGCTTCTCTCTGACATGGCAGCCGGAGGGCAGCGGCGAAATCCTGCTCAGCGTACGGGCGTTTGATGCCGGCGGCGTCGGCCAGCCATTCGACGGCGCACGCAATGCGATCCATGGGGTCCGCGTCGTGGCGCGGTGATCGGCATGTCGGCGCACGTCACAGCGCCTTTCCCATGAGTATCGTCCGCTCGGCACCGTAGTGCTCGTCGCGAATGGCGACATAACCGAGCCGGCGGTAGAAACCTTCAGCACCGATCGAGGAGGGTACTTCGAGCCGAGAGACCCCCGCCGATCTGGCAAGGCCTTCGATATGATCCATCAAGGCCCGGCCGATGCCACGACGTTCAAACCTTGGCAGGACGAAGACCGAGCGTATTGTCGTTCCCTCAAGGCTTCCCGTGCCGACCACGGCTCCTTGCTCTGTCGCGACGAAGACCTGGCGAGTCGGCAGGCGCTCGGCCACGCGCTCGGGCGAGAAGTTCTTGATTACCTCCGCGATGACCGATGGAGGGTAATCCTTTGCATTCGTCTCCTCGACCGCTTGCACAATGACTCGGCTGATTGCCTCGGCATCGTCAATGGAAGCTGGACGGACGGTCCATCTGCCTGCCATCCGCGCTCACTTTCCGCTGCCCGCCACATCCTGGGTATCGCGCGTGAAATAGTAGGCGAGCAGGATCGGGCCGAACGTGATGCACATGACGATGATGGCGGCGACGTTGGTGACCGGGCGCTGATGCGGGCGGATCAGTTCCTTGAACATCCAGATCGGCAGGGTCTCCTGCTGGCCGGCGGTGAAGGTCGTCACGATGATCTCGTCGAACGACAGCGCGAAGGCCAGCATGCCGCCGGCCAGCAAGGCGGTCGCGAGGTTGGGC
>DASYRS010000076.1:0-2991 GCA_036004205.1 Dongiaceae bacterium | reverse complement strand
TGCCGATCCACAAGCGCAATCTCGGCATCGTGTTCCAGAACTACGCGCTGTTCCCGCACAAGAATGTGGCGGCGAATGTCGGGTTCGGGCTCAAATACCGCAACGTCCCGCCGGACGAGATCACCCGGCGGGTGGCGCGGGCGCTCGACATGGTGCGCCTGCCGGGGGTAGAGGACCGCTACCCGCAACAGCTGTCCGGCGGGCAGCAGCAGCGCATCGCGCTTGCCCGCGCTCTGGTGATCGAGCCGGACGTGCTGCTGCTGGACGAGCCGCTCTCCGCGCTCGATGCCAATTTGCGCGAGGAGATGCGGGTGGAGATCAAGAACATCCAGCATCGCATCGGCATCGCGACCGTGTTCGTCACCCACGACCAGGGCGAGGCGCTCGCCATGTCGGATCATGTGGTGGTGATGAACAAGGGCAAGATCGAGCAGGTCGGCGCCCCGCGCGAGGTCTACGAGCATCCCTCGAGCGCGTTCGTGGCGAACTTCCTCGGCAACGCCAATTTCATCAACGGCCAGGTGCGCTCCGCCGTCGACGGCCACGCCCAGGTCGGGCTCGGCGTGCATGTGCTGAACGCCACGACCGAGCGGCGGGTGCAGATCGGCGAGAGCGTGACGGTGGTCGTGCGCGCGGAAAAGATCGACCTGCTGCCGCCGGGGCAGGGCGGCCTGCCCGGCACCGTCGCCGACGTCGACTACCTTGGCGCCCTCGCGCGCTATCAGATCGCGCTCTCCGACGGCACCAAGGTGCTCAGCCTCGCCAGCCTCAAGGACAAGCCGCTGACGGTCGGCCAGGCGGTCGAGCTGCGCATCGAGCCGAAGCATTGCCGGATTTTGTGAGGCGCGTTCTCCTCGCTGTCATCCCGGCTCTCGCTGCGTTGCGGGTCGGCCGGAATGACAGACTTAGTTACTGCCCCCACGGCCCGCGGTTCTTCAGCTTCTCCAGCGCGCGCTGGCGGGCGAGGCCGCGGTCCTGGTCGGGGACGTGGATGAGGCCCGCGATCCGGCGCAGCAGCGCGTCTTCGTGCGGGTCGAGCACGCCGTCGGCATAGGCCACTTCCCACATCATCTCCAGGATGTGCGCGCGATCTTCCGGGCTGATGCGCTTGACGATCTGCTGGGTGAAGGGGAAGAACTGGGTCGATTGCCGCACCGCTTCTTCGGCGGCTTCCACCAGGGAGCCGACCGCCGCCGGCGACAGATCGAACTTCTCCGCCAGCACGCGCTCGATGGTCGCGCGCTCGGCCTCGTCGAACCGGTCGTCCATGCGCGCGGCTTCGATCAGCAGGGCAGCGACGGCGAGCTCCAGCTCATCGGGGCTGGCCGCCAGGGCCGGCGCCTTCCGGCCGGTCAGAAAGTCGAGCATGCGGTCGATCATGGATTGAGTCTCGAGTGGCTGTGTAACAGAACGATGACAGAGGAGATTGGAGCCCCGCCGGTGCGGGTCAAGGCAAAAGCCGCGATCTTGCGGATGAGCAAAACCTGCCCGGCCGGACCTGCTAGCGATTCATCCGAGCCTGGCGCGCCTGGATGGCCGGCGGCCATCGGCTCTTGATATAGGAGATGACAGCGGCGATGTCCCGATCGGAGAGCATGTCCCGGAACCCCGGCATATCGGTCTGCACGCCAAGCGTCGCGTAGAAAGCCGGCCCTTCCTTCACGATCTTGACGAGCACATCGTCGGGATGATGCCAGGTGTGGCCGCTTTCGTCATGCGGCGGCGCCGGCAGCCGGCCGGTCGGGAGCGGGCTTTGCCAGTCCGGCTGGCCTTCGAGGTTGGCGCCATGGCAGCGCGCGCATTGCGCCCGATAGACGGCTCCGCCGGCGGCGACCTGCCGCGCGTCGCCGGGATCGATGCGGGCCGCGCTGACCGCCTGCCACCAGAGCGTAACAGCGCCGATCGCGATCGCCACGGCAGCAAGTGCCAGGGCCAGTCGTCGTCGGCCGATCATGGTTGGCCGAAGCTCCGCCAGCTCTTGCCGCCATCCTCGCTCTGGATGATGCCGGCCTTGTGCGCGACGGCGAACATGCGTTCGGGATGGCGCTGGTCGATCGCAAGGTGCAGCTGGATGCGCTGATCCGCCGAAAGGGCCGACCAGTCGTCGGGCCTCTCTTCCTTCGCCATCATCAGGCCGCGGCCAACCACGTAGGCGTAGAGCGCATCATTCGGCCCCGTTGCAACCGTGGTGATGACTTCGCCCGCGAAGGCCGCGCTCTGCCAGGTCACGCCCGCATCATCGCTGGAGATCAGGCCATTCTGGGTCGCGCCATAGAGCCGGTCGGGCGAGCGCGCCGACGCGGCGAGGGCGATCAGGCCTTGCGGCACCGGCCCCGCCAGTGCCCAGTTCCTGCCGCCGTCCCGGCTGACCTGGATGCCGTTATAGACACCATAGATCACCTGCGGATCGGCCGGGCTGACATCCATCTGATGGAAATCGACCGGCCCGTCGAGCCCGGGCGAGATCTGCGTCCAGCTCGTGCCGCCATCGGCCGACATGAGGAAGCCGAGATTGCCGCCGCTGCCGGGATGTCCGCTGGCATAGAGGATCGATGGATCGGTCGGGTGCGGCGTGAATCCCATGAAGTCCTGCACCGGCGAGAGTCTGGTCGCCATCCCGTCGGCCCCGACCAGATAGAAGCCGTGGTGGGTTGCGAGGTAGAGCCGCGACGGATCGGTGGGGTCGACCGCGAGGCCGTGATAGTGGGTCTGCGTCTCCAGTTCCGAGAGCGGAATGGCGTCCCCGGCGCGCACCGGGGTGACAAGGCATATCACCGCAAGCGCCGCCGCGGCGGCCAATATCTTTCGTGTCATCGGTTCGTCTTTCGTCCGTTTTGTGACCGGTCGTCAGTTGTGCAGGTGCGCGTCGCCGCCGCAGCCGTCGGAAAGATTCCAGACCTGCGCGACCTGCTGGCCGGTGAAGCCGCGCTCGTGGATCAGCAGCTTGCCGAGGCCGCCGAAGACTTCCCACCGCCAGCATTGGCAGCAGCA
>DASYRS010000075.1:0-10007 GCA_036004205.1 Dongiaceae bacterium | reverse complement strand
GCCGTTGATATGGCCGATCACGTCGGCATCGGCCTCCAGCACCACATCCTTGTCGATATAGCCGGAGCCCGGAACCGACGGGCCGCCGGTGTGGATGGTGGACTGGATGCCGTGCTTGCGTGCCCAGGCGACCATGCGCTTGGCCTCGTCGCCCGCTTTCACGCTCCCGAGCCCGACCTCGCCCAGCAATTTCACGCCGGCTTTCGCCAACTCGGCGAAGTCATGCTCCTCCATGCCTTTCTCGATCACCGGCGCGCCGGCATGCACCTTGACGCCGCCGGGGCGGAACGCATCGAAGCTGCGCTGCGCGGTGATGGCGAGCGCCTTCAACCCGACGATGTCCTTGGGCCGGCCAGGCAGGTGCACCTCGCCCGCCGAGATCATGGTGGTCACGCCGCCATTGAGGAACGAATCGATCCAGCCCAGCTGGCTTTGCCGCGGCGTCCAGTCGCCGAACACCGGATGGACGTGGCTGTCGATCAGGCCAGGCGATACCGCGCAGCCCTTGGCATCGATGGTCACCTGCGCGCCCGAGGTATCGAAGTCGCGCTCCTTGCCCACCGCGACGATGCGGCCCTTGTCGGCGATGATCGCATCGGCGTCGAGGATCGGGCGCTTCAGATCGCCGGACAGCATCAGTCCGACATTGCGGATCACGATTTTCCCTGCCGGTCCGCCGGCTGTCGTCGGTTCCGCCATTGAGTGCCTCCCTTACGCTGAGTGCTTGTCTTCTTTCATCGTCGGCACAGAGAACAGATGTCAGAGAACCGAGAACAGAAAAAGTGAAAATCCGCTATCTGTTCTCTGTCTCCTGTTCTTTGATCACCGAAGCCCGTCTTCGCCCTTGATCTCGTGCTTCTGCAGGCCACCCACGCGTGGGAAGGGCCGGCCGGAATCCGTCACCACGATCGCGACCAGGATCTCGCCCGCGCGCGGCGCGTCGGCGAGGCGCACTTCCATGCCGTCGAAATGGCTGCGCACGAAAGCCGCATCCTTGTGCCCAAGGGGCACATCGACAGGGGTTCCGATGCCGCCCATCTTCTTGGCGGAAGGGATCAGGGCCGCGCCCTTGGCCAGCACCTCGCGCACCGGCTTTCCGAGCTTGGGATGCAGGATGGCGGCGGCATGCTCCAGCTCGCCGCCCTCGCCCACGATCGCGGCCTTGCCGTAGCTTTCGGCCTTGCCGCCTTCGATGCCGAGCGCCTGGACCGCGCGCTTGGTGAGATAGCCGCCCAGCTCCTCGCCGATATCCATCAGCGGCGTCAGATCGTCCACGAACTTGCCGGCGAACGGATTGGCGATGACCGCGATGGCCGCCGCCTTGCGCGTGGCCGGACTGACGCTCTTGCCGCTCTCGCGATGAGTCTCCTCGACCGTGACCACAATCTTTCTGATGTCGCTTTTCATGATCAGCCTCATCCCATCTTTTGCAGTATCGCCCGCAGGCTCTCGCGTTCCGCCGCGCCGACCGGCTCCAACGTCTGCTCGGTCACGCCGCCGATGCGCTGCATCGCGTCGGTCAGCAACGCCTCGCCGGCCGATGTCAGCGCGATGATGCGCGAGCGCTTGTCCAGCGGATCGGGCTTGTAGAGCACCAGGTCGCGCCGCTTCAATCGCGCGACCACGCCGGAGATCGTCGCGCGGTCCATCCCGGTCAGCCGGCCCAGCTCGGTCTGCGACACCGCCTTCAGCTCGCGCAGTTTCACCAGCGCCGCGAATTGCATGGAGGTGAGGTCGAGGTCGCTCATGATTCCCGCGAAGATCGCCATGTGACGCTGATAGGCGCGGCGCAGCCAATAGCCGACCTGGTCCTCCAGCCGGTAGGAATCGGCCGGATCGTTGCCCTGCAGCTTGCGCAGATCCGGCTTCATCTTTGTCCGTCTTCGCCCTTGATCTCGCTGGCCTTGAGGCCGCCGGCACGGTCGTGCACCCGCGCGCCGGTGCCCATGGCCAGGATGTAGACGATCTCGTCCGGCTTTGGCGCGTCGTTGATGCCGACCTCGATGGCGTCGAAATGGCTGCGCACATAGGCGGCGTTGATGTGATGCAGCGGCACGTCGATGCGCGCGCCCGCGGTGCCGACTTTCTTGGTCGAAGGCACGATCGCCTTGGTGCCGCCCAGCACCTCGCGCATGGAATAGCCGCCCGGCGCATGCCACAAGGCGCCGTGCTCCAGCTCGCCATTGAGACCGACGATGGCGGCCTTGCCATAGCTTTGCACCGCCTTGGGCCCGCCCAACGCTTCCGCCAGCTCCCGCGCCATGCCGATGCCAAGCTGCTCCAGCGGCTTCATGAAAGGCTGGATGTCCTCGACATAGCGGCCGGCGAACGGGTTCTTGATCACCGTGAGGATGGCGCCGCGCAGGCGCGGCTCTTTCAAGGCCGGGCCACCGTCGTGCCAGATCTTGTCGACGATCAATTGCGATTTGCGGATGCTGATCTCGTTCATGCCGATTCCTTTCACGCCGCGCGCGACGGCACGGATTGAGTGATGCCGCCGACCACGCGCACCTGATCCTGAAGCTGCAGATAGGCGGCCACGACGAGGCCTCGCGCGCGCAAATCAGCCGCGCGGCGAACGCCGTTCTCCAGCGCCTGCGCGGCTTTCTGGGACGGCAGCAGTCCGACGGCGACCGTCACCGGCAGATCGCCGAGGTCGCTGTCGTCGCGCACCTCGCAGGCCGGCAGCCGGTGGATGGCGGGATCGTCGACATTGACCGCGTTGGCGATCATGGTCGCCGCCGCATCCGCCATCGCCGCGCGCGGCGCCAGCACGGTCACCGAATCCGCGATGCCGAGCGACTGCGAACGGCCGCGCCAGCCGGAGGTCGCGATGCCGCGCACCGGATCGCCGCTCGCGATCTCGATGGTCGCATCCATCTTTGGCAGCGCGAGATCGCCCACCACACCGGCGCGCATCACCTGGCCTTCCGCCAGATGGATCGCGATGTCGCCGCCATTGTTGACGATGGCGCGGCGCAGCGTCGCCGTTTCCACCATGATGTCCAGCGCATGCTCCGCCACCGCGCCCGCGACGGCCGCCATCGGCGTAATGAAGACGTCGCGATAGGGCCACACGGCATCCACCATGCGGCGCGCGATCGCGTTCATGGTCACTGGCTTGGTTTCGCCGATCGGCGCGCGCAGGATCGCCAGCTTCGCCACCAGCTCGGGCAGGATGTTGGGAAACATCGCGGCCGCCACCTGATAGGCGCGGCGTACCTCGGCCGCGTCGCCATCGGCCGAGATGATCAGATCGATCGGACCGTGGTTGAGGTGCAGCCGGTTGCCCGGCAGGAGCGAAGCCTGCGCGCTCATCGTGCGCCTCCGCCGCTCGGCAGATTCATCGGCCAGGGATTTTCCGCATGCGGCGCGACCGCCTTGTTGCGCTGCTCCGCCAGGACCTGCTCCACCGATACAATGTTCTTCATGTGGCCACCCATCAGCCGGTATTCCTCCAGCCGCATGGTAAACTCGATGGGAAAAACCAGGGCCGGTGTCGGCACGTAGCCGGTCGATTTGTCCGGCATGCGCGCCACGTCCACCATCACCGTGATTCCACCGCCCGGCCAGACATAGGCCGGCGCACCGCCACAAGTGACGCGCGTCCGGCCGCCTTTTACCGACATGGTCAGACGCACGGGATTCTCTGTCACACCGGCCCGCAGACTGCCTCCGGATCCACCCATGAACAGCACGGTGCTGAGCGCCGGCTCGCAATTCTCCGCGATGCGCGCGACCAGCCTGTCGATGTCGGCCGGCGGATCGGCAGGCCGGGGCTTCAGTTCTTCGTCCAGCACGTACCAGGCGTGATGCTCGCCGGTGGTCGAGACCAAGAACAGGCGCAGGCCGGGCCAAGCGACCTTAGGATCGAACTTCTCGATGATCTCCAGCGGGTCTTTCAAATCCGTACCACCCCAGCCGAGGCCCGGTTTTGCGACCTGGAAATAGCGGCCGGGTGTTGACTTGCGGCCGCGGATCTTGATGCCGCTGGGCCTCGCATCCAGCATGCGGCCGGCCTGATGCTCGGTGAAGATGCCGGTGATATGCTCGTCCACCACCACCACTTCATCGGCCAGGCCGAACCATTGCTTGGCGAAGATGCCGGTGACGGCCGAGCCGCAGCCGACGCGCATGCGCTCTTCTGAATGGCCGTCGACGATCGGCGCCTTGTCGGCCTGGACGACAATAGCGGAGCCGCCATCAATTGACATCTCCACGGCTTCCTTGTTGCAGAGCCGGACCAGCGCGTCACACGTGACATTACCTTCGGACTTGGAACCGCCGGTCAGGTGCCGCACGCCTCCGAGCGAGAGCATCTGTGAGCCGTATTCGTGGGTGGTGACGTGACCGATCTGCTCGCCCTTGACCCGCACCGCCGCCTGCTCCGGGCCGACATAGCGGTCGGTGTCGATCTTCACCTTGACGCCGCAATAGCTGAAGATCCCCTCCGTCACCACGGTGACGCAATCGACGCCTTCGATCTGGCTGGACACGATGAAGGGGGCCGGCTTGTAGTCGGGGTAGGTCGTGGTCGCGCCGATGCCCGTCACGAAAGCATCGGGCTGTCGGACGAGTTCGCCGCTCCAGTCGTGTGCATCCTTAAGGAAGCGGACCGCGCCGCGGCCGGATTCTACTGACCGATCCAGCGTCACCAGCGGATCGGTGCGCACCAGCTTGCCGTCCACGTTGCCGTAGCGGTCGCAGGCGCCGAGCTTGCCGGGACGGATGCGACACAGGACCGGGCACGCATCGCAGCGGATGACTCCATCGGATTCGGCAGTCGATGCGGCGTCGTTCATCGCTTCGCCTCCTTGGCGCGGATCGCGGCACGCAGCCGGTGCGGCAGCACCGGCACCTTGGTCACGCGCACGCCGGTCGCGCGATAGATGCCCCCGAAGATTGCCGGCGCGGTCGAGATCAGGGCCGGCTCGCCCACGCCCTTGGCACCGTGCGGTCCGTGCTTGGTGGGCGCCTCAATGATCCTGCAGATCATTTCCGGCATGTCGCCGAAAGTCGGGATCAGGTAGTCGTGCAGATTCTCGGTCCGGCCGGGGATGTATTCCTCCATCAGCGCCAAGCCGATGCCCTGCGCCGTTCCGCCGTGGATCTGGCCTTCGACCTGCTGGGGATTGACCGCCTTGCCCACGTCGTGCGCCGCCGCGATCCGGAGCACCTTCACCGTGCCGAGCTCGAGATCGACCTGCACCAGCGCCACTTGTGTCGCGAAGCCGTAGCAGGCATAGGGCACGCCCTGGCCGTTGGCATCGAGGGGCGTGGTCGGCGGATCGAACCGACCATGACCGGTCAGCACATCGCCGTGATTGTCGGGCGGCAGGTCGCGCAACGCCGCGCGGTCCTTCAGTTGCGCAAGCTTGGCCTTGAGGTCCAGGGCCGCCAGCTCGCACGCCTTGCCGGTGACGAAGGTCTGGCGCGAGGCCGAGGTCTTGCCGGCATCGAGGGTGCGCGCGGTATCGCCCATCACCAGGCTGATGTCCGACGCCGGTACGCCCAGCGCATCGGCCGCGATCTGCACCAGGATCGTGTTCGAGCCCTGGCCGATATCGACCGCCCCGCAATAGAGCGTGATGCGCCCTTGGGCAGAGATGCCGATCTTCATCTCTGACGGATTGCTGAGCGAGGTGTTGCCGATGCCGTACCAGGAGCAGGCGATGCCGGCGCCCCGCCTCACACGCGCCGACGAACGGTTGAAATCCGCCGCGTCCTTGTTCCAGTCGCGCCAGTACGGCTCGAGCGCATCGAGCGTCTCCACGATGCCGACCGAATCCTCCAGCACCTGCCCGGTGATGGTCGCATCGCCGGGCCTGAGCGCGTTCAGCCGGCGGAACTCCAGCCAGTCCATGCCGAGCGCGTCGGCCAGGTCGTCCATCGCGGCTTCGCTGGCGATGGCGCTTTGCGGCACGCCGAAGCCGCGGAACGCGCCCGAGGGTGGAGAGTTGGTGAAATAGGCCGTCCCGCGCGTCTTGGCATGCGGTACGACATAGGGGCCCGGCGCATGGACCGGCACGCGGTTGGCGACGGTCGGGCCCCAGCTGGCATAGGCTCCGGTATCCAGCTCCGCATGCGACCAGAACGAGGTCAGCTTGCCGGCGGCATCGCAGCCGATTTTCGCCTTGACCAGCGCGGGGTGGCGCTTGGTCGAAGCCGCCATGCTTTCCGGCCGCGTGTAGATGTAGGCGACCGGTTTGCCGGTGAGCCAGGCCGCCAGCCCAACCAGCGGATGGACATTGAGGTCGAGCTTGCCGCCGAATCCGCCGCCGACCGCGCTGGCGATCAACCGCACCGCTTGCTTCGGCAGGTTCAGGATCTGCGCCAGGTCGTCGCGATGCTGGAACGGGTTCTGGGTCGAGACATGGACTTCCAGCGTGTCGCCCTTGCGCTCGGCCCAGCCGGCTTCCGGCTCGATATAGGCATGCTCGACAAAGCTGGTCTGGTATTCGGCCTCCGCCACATGCGCGGCGCTGCCGAAGGCGCCATCGACATCGCCGCAGGTCACGCCGCCATCGGCCAGGATGTTGCGCTCCTTGCCGGCATGAATCGGCGCCGCCGCCTTCGCCGCTTCGATCCCGACGATCGGCGACAACGGTTCATAGGCGATCGGCACGTCCTCGTCGCGAATGGCCTCGGTCGCGGCACGCGTACCGACGAAGGCGACCACCGGATCGCCGCGATAGCGCGCGAGCCCGTTCGCCAGCACCGGCTGATCCTTGATGGTCGGATAGATGCCGTAATGGTTGGCCGGCACGTCGCGTGCCGTCAAAGCCCGCTCCAGGCCGGGCCGGGCCGCCACCAACGCCTCGAGATCGCCCACAGTGAATCTCGCGTAAGGGTGCGGCGAGCGGATGACGCGGACATGCAGTGCGTCGGCCGGAATGGCATCGGCGCCATAGCGTTCGGCCCCCGTCAGCTTGGCCGGGCCGTCGACCTTGGCGGTGCGCGCGCCGACGCCGCCGGCGCGATCGATCGGCGCCGGCCGCGCGACCTCCAGCACCGCCTCGACGATCTTCTGGTAGCCGGTGCAGCGGCAGAGCACGCCGCCGAGCGCATCCTCGATCTCTTCGCGCGACGGTGTTGCAACGCGTGCCAGCAGATCGCTCGCCGCCATCAGCATACCGGGCGTGCAGATGCCGCACTGGGCGGCGCCGTGGGTCAGGAACGCGCGCTGCAGGTCGCCCAGCCTGGTCGCCTCCCCCAGCCCTTCGACCGTGGCGATGGCTGCGCCGTCGCATTGGCCGACCGGCACCAGGCAGGCGCAGATCTGCGCGCCATCCATCAGCACGGTGCAGGCGCCGCAATCGCCGGCATTGCATCCGATCTTGGTGCCGGTAAGGCCGAACTCGTCGCGCAGCACGTCGGCCAGCCGCCGCAATCCGTCGCCACGATAGGCACGCGCCGTGCCGTTGACGGTCAGCGACACGGCATCCTGCGAGCGTTGGACCGCGCTGAGCTCGTTCATACCGAGAGCTCCGCCAGCAGGCGCTGCAGGACAACCAGGGCCGCCTCCGCGCGATATTCCGCGCTCGCCCGCACATCGTCGATCGGCGTAAGGGGCGCAAGGTGCTCCGGCTTCACCATGCGCGCGAGGTTGGAGATCGCAACCTCGCCCTTCAGCGCCGCCTCCAGCGCCGGCAGGCGCAGCGCGACCGGCGAACAGGCGCCGATCGCGATCCGCGCCTCGGCGATCCTGCTGCCCACGACGTCGAGATAGCCCGCCGCCATCACGATCGAGATCACCAGATATTTGCGCGCGCCGAGCTTGACGAAGCCGCTATGCGCCGCGCCTTTCGGCTTGGGGATGAGGATGGCGGCCACGATCTCGTCCGGCCGCAGCGCGATCTTGCGCGGACCCAGGATGAACTCGGACAACACCAGCGTGCGCGTCCCGGCGCGGCTCAGCAGTTCGACCTCCGCGCCCAGCGCCAGCAGCGCCGGCACCCCGTCAGCCGCCGGTGAGGCATTGCAGAGGTTGCCGCCGATGGTGCCGCGATTCTGAATCTGACGCCCGCCAACCTCCCGCGCCCCAGCCTGCAGGCAATAGAACTGCGCCGGCAATGGCGCCTCGGCGATGTCGGTCCAGCTCGTCATGGCGCCGATGCGATACTGGCCCGCTTCTTCGTGGACGCCGCGCAGGTCTGGCAGCGCTGTCAAATCGAGCACGCAAGCGACGTCGCGATCATAAAGCGGCCGCCCGACCCGGACCGGATAGAAATCCGTGCCGCCGGCGATGATCTGGGCGCCGCTTTCCCGGAGCGCCAGGGCCTCGTCCAGCGCCTTCGGCCGCGCATAACGCGGCGGCAACTGCCCTGGCCCTGAGTCTGCGCGGGATCCCAGCATCCCCGGCTCCCGATCGGTGATCGTTCGTATACGAACGATCTGGCCATTCTGCACCGGTGGCGACGAGAGTCAACGCCGCTGTGGGCTCAGCCCACCTGGGCCACTGCGGGCTCAGCCCACCTGGGCTGCTGTGGGCTCAGCCGACCTGGGCTGCTGCGGGCTCAGCCGACCTGGCTGGAATTCGCGAGGGTGATCCCGGCCCTGATCATTTCGCCCCGCGCGACGGTGAGGCTGCCATTGAGGTCGATGGCCCGGCAGGCATCTTCGATCACGACGACGGGAAATCCCTCGCGCCGGCCGTCGAGCGCCGACCAGGCGACGCAGAAATCGGTGGCAAGGCCGCACATGAACAGCCGCTTCAGCCCGCGATCGCGCAGGTAGCCGTTGAGGCCGGTCTTGGTCACGCGGTCATTTTCGTAAAAGGCCGAGTATGAATCGATTTCCTTGCGGAAGCCCTTGCGCAGAACCAGCTCGCTGTCGCGCACCACGAGGTCACGGTGGAACTCGGCGCCCGTCGTGCCCTGCACGCAATGATCCGGCCACAAGGTCTGGTCGCCATAGCCGAGCTTGATGGTGGTGAAGGGCTGGCCCTTGTGGGTGGAGGCAAAGGAGGAATGGGCGCGCGGATGCCAGTCCTGCGTCAGCACGACATGCGCGAACTGGCCGATCAGCCGATTGACCAGCGGCAGGATCTCGTCGCCCTTGGGGACCGCGAGCGCACCACCCGGGCAGAAATCGTTCTGCACGTCGATGACCACCAACGCATCGTCCGCAGTCGGCGTGATTTTCCCTGCCATGTGTGCCCCTCCCAGACTTGGGAGAACTATAGGAGTCGAGCGGCAAGGGTGCAACGCGATGACCGCCAACCCCAATACCGCCGTCACCCCGGTCCTGAGCGAGCATGCGAAGTCCGGGAATTACAGAAAAGCCTTCTCGAATTGATTGACGACTTCCATTGTTGCCTCGACAAGACGAACGAGCGCTTCCACAACAGGCTCTCCAGTAAAGTGATTTGGTTCGCCGAAAACTACTGCGATGGTCGCTTTGGGGTTGTTATCTATTCGTACAGGAGGGGTCAAACCGATTGTCAGTGGGAAGCCTTGTGTCTGGATAGCTACGCCGCTTGGTTGGACAATCGTGCCGCCGTCGGAGCCGACAAGAACAATGTCTTGATCGAAGCTGATCAGATGAGTGGCCAATATCAGCATCCTGTGCTTGTTGATGTTGTCGATCTTGTTAAGACTCCAGATGGCCCTATTTCCTTCCTTGTAAGGCTGTATCACATCAAGGATGAAACTTTGGGCCTGTGGGAAGGCCACATTTATCGCCGCATTGTTTCCTTTCGCATCGCTCAGTCGAGCTTGAAGGTTCTGCCTCGTTTCATCTCGCGGAAACGTTATCTTGGATGTCACTGCGGCATTGCAAGATCGTGCCAATCCAGACCACAAAAAGTCCATAACGCTATTCAGGTTGTGAACCGCATCTCCAAGATGCAGAAGCAAGCTGGAAGGCAGGAACTTGGCGGGTCCAATAGTGACTCTAGCTGTGCCTGGCTGAAAATTGTTATCGATCGTAATGATATCCGCGCTCTCTGCGACAGTGCCCTTGGTAATATGTTCGACTCCGTTGACATGGTTTTTGGCCCACTCAAT
>DASYRS010000074.1:0-3902 GCA_036004205.1 Dongiaceae bacterium | reverse complement strand
GGCGGATGGACCGGGCTGTATCGCAGTCTATAACTGGGCCAGCGTGCTGTGGGCGGTCCTGCAACTGCCGACCATAGGTCTTGACCTGCTCGGCATTGCACCCGACCTGGCGTGGATCATGAATTTGGCGATCTTCATCGCCAGCCTGGTGATCGAGGGGTTCCTCTTCATCGTCTCCCTGCGCGTAGCGCCGTGGCAAGCCGCAGCGTTGGTCGCGATCGACGTGGTGCTGAACCAAATGGTGCTCTGGCCGGTCTCAACCAAGCTTGGTTGCGCGCCGCTGGGATGAGCCGCCGCGCTCAGGATTGGGCCGGCGGATCGTATCTTACCCCGGTCAAGTAGAGCCCCTGCGGCGGCGCCGTTGGCCCGCCCTTGGTGCGGTCGTGCGCGTCCAATGCGGCACGCAGATCGGCCTTGGTCCATTTGCCTTCGCCAACCAGGCGCAGCGTGCCGACCATGTTGCGCACCTGGTGATGGAGGAAGGAGCGCGCCTCGGCGATGATGTCGATCTCCTCGCCCGCGCGCGAGACGGCGAGGCGGGTCAGCGTCTTCACCGGCGATTGCGCCTGGCACAGGCTGGCTCGGAAGGTGGAGAAATCGTGCTTGCCCACCAGCACCTGCGCCGCCTCATGCATCGCGGCGGCGTCGAGCGGCGCGTTGACCAGCCAAGCCCGCCCCTCCTCGATGGTGAGCGGCGGGCGGCGGTTGATGATGCGGTAGAGATAGGCGCGGCCGGTGGCGCTGAAGCGCGCGTGGAAATCCGCCGGCGCGACCTCCGCCGTCACGATCGCGACCGGCCAGGGCTTCAGATGGAAATTGAGGGCCGCCTGCAGCTTGTCCGCCGCGAATCCCTTTTCGACATCGATGTGCGCCACCTGCCCGGTGGCATGCACGCCGGCGTCGGTGCGGCCGGCCGCATGCGCGGTGACGGTTTCGCCGCAGGTCTTGAACACCGCCTCTTCCAGCGCCAGCTGCACCGACATGCCGTTATCCTGCCGCTGCCAGCCGACGAAGGGACCACCCTCATATTCGAGCGTGAGCTTGAAGCGGGTCACCGGATCTGCGTGCCTTTCGGCACCGGAAAACCCCGCAGCATTTCCTCGACGCTCATGGCCCGCTTGCCGGCGCGCTTCACCAGCGTCGGACGCAGCGCGCCTTCGCCGCACGCGATGGTAAGGTGGTCATCGGTGACCGTGCCCGGGGCGCTGGGATGCAGTGCCACGAGATCGGCCGCCAGAACGGTGATGCGCTCGCCCTTGATCTCGGTGAAGGCGCCCGGCGCCGGCGACAGGCCGCGGATCCGGCGGTCCAGCTCCGCCGCGCCGCGGCGCCAGTCGATGCGGCACTCCTCCTTGGTGATCTTGGCGGCGTAGGTCACGCCCTCCACCGGCTGCGGTACGGCTTTCAAGCCGCCCGGCAATTTCTCAAGCGCGTTGGCAATGAGACGCGCGCCCAGCTCCGCCAGCGCGTCGTGCAAAGCGCCGGCATTCATGTCCGCGCCGATCGCGAGCGATTCCGTCAGCAGCATCGCGCCGGTATCCAGCCCCTCCGCCATCAGCATGATGGTAACGCCGGTCTGCGCATCGCCGGCCATGATGGCGCGCTGGATCGGCGCCGCGCCGCGCCAGCGCGGCAGCAGCGAGGCATGGATGTTGAGGCAGCCGTAGCGCGGCGCATCCAGGATCGCCTTGGGCAGGATGAGGCCGTAGGCCGCGACTACGGCGACGTCGGCCTTCAGCGCCTGAAAGGCCGCGATCTCGTCCGCGCTCTTGAGCGAGACCGGATTGCGCACCGGAATGCCCTGCTCGTCCGCGAAGGCGTGCACCGGCGATTTCCGGGTATCCAGCCCGCGCCCCTTGGGCCGCGGCGGCTGGGAATAGACGGCGGCGACGTCGTGCCCGGCATCGATCAGGGCCTTCAGCGCCACAGTCGCGAAGGCCGGCGTTCCCATGAAGACGATGCGGAGAGCCCCCGTTCCCACGTCCACTCACATCGCAGCGTCGGCTGCGGCCTTTTTCGCCTTCAGCAGCTTGCGCAGGATGATGTTGCGCTTGAGCGAGGTGAGATGGTCGATGAACAGCACGCCGTCCAGATGGTCGATCTCGTGCTGCAGGCAGGTGGCGAGCAACCCTTCGGCCGCGATTTCCCGCGCCTTGTTATCGTGATCTAGATAGCGCACGCGGCAGGCGCCGGGCCGCGCCACGTCGGCATAATGCTCCGGCACGCTGAGGCAGCCTTCGTTGTAGGTCACGTCCTCGTCCGACACCCAGACCACCTCGGGATTGGCGAGCCTGAGGGGCTGCGGCTCCTCGCCCTCGCGCGCGATGTCGAGCACGATGACGCGCTTCAGCACGCCGACCTGCGGCGCGGCAAGGCCGATGCCGGGCGCCTGGTACATCGTCTCCAGCATGTCGTCCATGAGCTGGCGCACGCCGGCATCCACCTGTTTGACGGGCGCGGAAATCTGTTTCAGGCGCGGATCGGGCGCGGTCAGGATGGGCAGCAGGGCCATGACTTCTCCTTCGGCGCTTTACCTAGGGTTTCGCCGCTGTATCGTCAAGCGAGGCGGGGTTGAGTGGTCCCCGAGTCGAGGGCGAAAAGCCATGGAACTTCAAGATATTGTGGTTTGGGCGGCGATCGGCGTGGCGGGCTTGGCGCTCGCATTCCTGGCATTCGGCAGGCGCGGAACTGACGGCGGGGCCCAGCAACTGACCGGCCGGCTGGATCAATTGGCGGCCCAGCAAGCGGCCGCGCAGAACGCCCTCTCCGAACGCCTGCAGGCGCAGGAGCGCGCCTTGGCGGCCAAGCTGGACGAGCGCCTGAGCTCGCTCCAGGACCGGGTCGGCCAGACGCTGCAATCCAATGCCGAGCAGGCCGGCCAGACCATGACCGAGCTGCGCGAGCGCCTGGCCGTGATCGACGCCGCGCAGAAGAACATCGTCGAGCTGTCTGGCCAGATGGTCGACCTGAAGAACGTGCTCTCCAACAAGCAGGCGCGCGGCGCCTTCGGCGAAGTGCAGTTGCAGGACATCGTGCAATCCTCGCTGCCGGCGCAAAGCTACGCGTTCCAGGCGCAGCTTGGCGGCAAGCGGGTCGATTGCCTGCTGACGCTGCCGAACCCGCCGGGCGCCATCGGCATCGACGCCAAGTTTCCGCTGGAATCCTATCGCGCCTTGCGCGAGGCGAGAGACGAGGCAGCGACGGCGCAGGCGCGACGCGATTTCACCGTCGCGATCCGCCTGCACGTCAAGGCGATCGCAGAGAAATACATCGTGCCGGGCGAGACCGCCGATTCCGCTCTCATGTTCCTGCCGTCGGAAGCGGTCTATGCGGAGCTGCATGCCAGCTTCCCCAATCTGGTGGACGAAGCCAGCCGGCTAAGGGTGTGGATCGTCTCGCCCACCACCTTGATGGCGACTCTGACCACCATCCGCGCGGTGCTGAAGGACGTGCGCATGCGCGAGCAGGCGCACCTGATCCAGAAGAAGGTCGGCGAGCTTGGGGTCGATGTGAACCGTTTGGGCGACCGGGTCGACAAACTGCAGAGGCACTTCGGCCAGGTGGTCGAAGACGTGCGCCAGGTCGCCATTTCGAGCGACAAGATCGCTCAGAAAGCGGCCGCCATTACGGATGTTGAAATTGGTCCAACCGACGGAAACATCACGGAAATTCCCGAACAGCCGGCACTGGCGCGCTTGAATTAACCAAGCCGAAATACAAATACTCCGATTGTGCGGGCAGCAGTCGCTCAGCCTACGGCCTAGAGATCAGGCCTCTTTGGGGAGGGTCCTTTGGAAGCGGTCGTCACGCCTTTCACCATCTTTGTCATCGCCATCGTCGTTGTCGTCTTTCTGTTCGTTGTCATGGCGGTCAAGTCCGTGCCGCAGGGCCACGAATGGACG
>DASYRS010000073.1:0-6896 GCA_036004205.1 Dongiaceae bacterium | reverse complement strand
GGGACTGACGGCCTGGGCAGTCGCGGCGCTCTACATCGACCTGCCGATCGCGGATGTCGGGCTTCCCGCCGCCGTCGTCTATCTCGCGACCATCGTGGCAGCGCTGGTTCTGATTCCGGGCTCTCTGCGCAAGGCGATCGCGTGCGTCTTCGGCTTCCTGGCGGCCCTCGCATGGTGGCTGTCCCTGGTGCCGTCGAACGACCGCGATTGGCAGGGCGACGTCGCGCAGACTCCGTGGGCCGAGATCGACGGCGACAAGGTTACCATTCACAACATCCGGAACTTCGACTACCGGACCGAGACCGATTACACTCCGCATTGGGAGACGCGCGGCTACGACCTCAAGGATATCCGCGGCGCGGATTTGTTCATCACCTTCTGGGGCTCGCCCTGGATCGCCCATCCCATCGTCAGCTTCCAGTTCGGGGACGGCGGACATATCGCCTTCTCCGTTGAGACCCGCAAGGAGGTGGGCGAGGAATATTCCGCTCTGCGCGGCTTCTTCCGGCAGTACGAGCTCATCTATATCATCGGCGACGAGCGCGACCTGATCCGGGTCAGGACCAACTACCGGATCGGGGAAGAGGTCTATCTCTATCGCACGACCGCCCCGCCGGAAGCGGCCCGGGCGATCTTCCTCAGCTATCTCGAGAGCGCGAACGACCTGCATGAGAAGCCGGCCTTCTACAACGCCATCACCAGCAACTGCACCACCAATATCCGCATCCACACCAAGGCGATCGCCGGTGCAAACGCGGCGCCGTGGAATTGGCGGCTGCTGCTGAACGGTAAGGGCGACGAATTTGCCTATGAACACGGCAGACTGGCCGGCAATCTGCCGTTCGACCAGCTGAAGCGGCAGGCGCACATCAACGACGCCGCCCGCGCCGCCGACCAGTCGGAGCAGTTCTCGACGCTGATCCGAGAAGGCCGCGCCGGGTTCGGGCCGAACTGACTCCGCGGCGGCCGACTCTCTCCAGACTACAGATAGTCGAGGAGATTGATCTTCTGCAGCATGGAGAGGACGTTGAAGGAAGCCTCGAGCTGCGCCTCCGCCGCGCTGAGCTCGGCGGTCACCGCCGCGACATCGACGCTCTGCAGATCGTCCACCAGCGATTCGGCATAGAGCTGGAAATCGACATTGGAATCGAGCGCACGCTCGATGGAGAGCGACGTCTCGGAGAGCTTGGTGCGGGTCACCGCGATGTCGTCATTCGCGCTGCCGGCGAGCTGATAGGCCGCGGTGAGGGCGTCGGTATCGGCGGGATCTTCGGACGCCGTGCGGGCGATATTGAGGGCGCGGATCAGTTGCTCGAAGCCGGCCTCGTCGGCGGTCACGCCATAGGTGATCGTGAGATCCGGCGCCGCTTCGAACGACGCTGCCTGCGCATCGCCGGCATAGTAGCCGGCGTCGGCGGCGGTGGCGGACGGCGCCGCCGACAGATTGGCAAGGTCGACCGGTGCCGCATCGATCCGCGAGCCCGCGAACAGGTAGCTGCCGGCCTGCTTGGTGTTGAGCAGGGCGGCGACCTCCTCCAGATAGGCCTCGGCCTGGTCGTTGACGCCGGTGACGGTGTCCCCGGTGCCGGACGTGACGCTCGAAAGCCAGGTCTGGATGTCGGTGGCGAGCTCGCCGAGCTGCGACACCGCGCTGTACATCGCTTCGACCCGCGCATTGACGATCGTTCCGCTGGTGACGTAGCGATCGGCGCGCTTCAGTTCCGATTCCAGATTGACGATGGTGCGCGCGTTCTCGGCGACGCCTTGGTAGGTGACCGATTCCTTGCCGGTTGCGATCTGGGTCTGCTGCGTCGCCACCTTGCGCTGGACCTCGAGGGCCTGCGTGATGAGCTGGCGATGCTGGCTGAATGTGGCGATGCGCTCCATGGCAATTCCTTCTCAGGCTCAGACCATCTGCAGGAGCGCGTCGAACAGCTCCTGGACAATGGCGATCACGCGGGCGTTCGCCTGATAGCTGGTTTCGAGGACCGACAGTTCCGCCGTCTCCTCGTCGATGTTGACGCCGCTCTTGTTCGCAAGGCTGGTGGAAAGATCGTCCAGCACTTGCGACTGCAGATCGGCATCGTCGCCGGCGTTGCTGGCGGTGAGGGCGGCGAGGCTGATGAAATCCGCGGCATACTCTGTTAGCGACCGGCTGCGCGAGCCGAGTCCGCCCGCGGCGGCAAAACTCTGGTCTTCGGTCAAGGCGCTGGAGAGCGCGGAAATGATGGTCGCGTCCCCCGCGCTGATTCCGGCATCGCCGGCCGCGACGGAGGCCGCATTCGTCAGGCTGCCGCGCGCCAGCTTGGCGGAATCATCCAGGATGTCGCCGCGAATCTCGAGATTGCCGCCTTCGTCGAATACCAGAAGGTCATTGAGCCCGAAATAGCTGGATACGCCTTCTTGGCTGGCGCCGACACCGCCCGAAAGCTGGGTCAGGCCGACGCCGAGGCTGGAATCCTCGGCCGCAACCACCAGATGGCCATCGGAATCGATCGAGGCGGAGACGCCGGAAACGGCGTCCAATGCCGCCGCCAAGTCGCCGACGGTCGCGTAGGCGGAAAGGTCGATATCCGCCACGGATTGGACGGTGCCCGAACTGTCCAGCACGGCAACCCGCAACGTGCCGGTGGCGGACAGGGCGTCGCCGGCGGCGACGCTCGCGGTGCCGGTGAGCGCATTCGGCGGCGGCAAAGCGGTGCCCGCGTTGTGCGCTTCGTTCAGAGCATCGGCGAGCGTGGTGGCAAGGTTGTCGAGTTCCGCCTGGCGGTCGACCAGGATCTCATCGCGCAGCTCCAACAGCCCACCGATCTTGCCGGTGTCGATCGAGGAGGTGATGTCCTTGCCGTTGACGGTCAGGCCGGAGAGTCCGCTGCCGGACCCGTCATAGACAATGCCGCTGTCGATGCTGCTGGCGGTGGAGAAGGAGACCGTCGCCGCCTCGCTGCCCAGCAATTGCACGCCGCCCGGGCCATAGACCTGCACACGGCCTTCCGAATCGAAGAAATAGGAGGCGTCGATCAGGCCGGAGATGTTGCCGACCTCCTGCATCTGCTGGTCGCGGATGTCCGCGGTCGACTGGCCGAGGGCCGCTGCATGGACTGCCTGCTCGTTCAGTTCATCGAGCCGCCGCAGGCTGGCATTGAGGTCGGAGACGGCATCGCCGATCGCCGAATCCGTTTCCTCGCGCAACGACTGGATGGCGCTCGAGGTATCGTTGATCGCGTTGACCGCCGTCTCCAGGCTGCCGATCACCGAATTGGCCGCGCTCTCATCGTCCGGCGATACCGCCAGCGTCTCCAGGGCCGAGAACAGATCGTCCAGCGCGTCGGCCAGCGAATCGTCGCCGCTGGTCGAGCCCAGCGCGTCCACCAGACGCGTCAGATAGTCGGAGATCACGTTCGCCTTGGCGCTCTTGCCGGCGGCGCCGTTGACCTGCCGCTCCAGCGCCTCGTCCACCGCCGCCTGGATGTCGGAGACCTCGACCCCGGCACCGATCCCGCTCGAGACCACCGCCGTCGTGACGGTCGTCTTGCGCGTGTAGCCGGCCACATCTGCGTTCGCGATGTTGTTGGATGTGGTGGTGATCGCCGATTGCGTGGCGCGCAGGCCGCTGGTCGCGATCGAGAGGACGCCGGTGAGGGACATGGCGCTTCCTCAGGCCTTGGTCGGCGCCAAGTCGCGGCGGTCGGACCAGCGGCCGGAGGCGCGTGCCTGGCCGTCCGGCCCATAGACCAGGACCGAGCCCTGAGCGCGCTGGCGCGCCTGGAGCAGCGACTGGATACGCTGATGGGTCGCGGACCGCGCCGCCGCGATGGCGCGCTGGTTGACCTGCATCGTGGCGAGCATGTCCCGGCACTGCGCGAGCAGAAGGTTGCGTTCGTCCTCCTCGGTCGCCAGGCCGGCGCGCTGCGCCGCCCGGACGACGCGCGTGCCGCCGCGCAGCAACTGGATGATCGCGCTCTTGCGCGGTTGCATCTCGGCAAGGATGGAGGAATCGCGCTCACGCATCGCCGCGGTTTCGGCATCGACCACTGGTCTCAGCAGCGCGAGCGCGTCGGCCAGTCCGTCGATGCTGGCGGCGAACTCGGCCGGCTCCGGGACCTTCGCCGGCGACGGGTCGGCGGTGATTCTGGGTTCCCGCGACTTGCCTTTGTTCGGCGAGATCGGCTTTTTCATTTGCGGCCTCCATGAGCCTGGGCGTAGGCAGCGCGGGCCCGTCCGGCATGGGCCAGGAGCAGGAGGCGGGCCGCGATCTCCGTCTTCATGGTCTGGAGGCGGTCCAGGGCGGCGCCCACCTCGAGCAAGGCGAGCCGCTTCACCGCCTTGCCGGCGGCGTGCGATATCGTGGCTTCCGCCCGCAGCTCCGCGCGCCGCACGTCGGCGAGAGTCCGTTCCGCGGCGCGGCGCTGGAGCTGGGCGGCATCGAGCTTCGCCGCCTCGGCGCGCGTCATCGTGGTCCGCGCGGGGACTTCCTGGCAGGGCAGCAATTGCAGATCGCACATCATCATGGCTCAGCGCACCGCGTTGATCAGTGTGTCCATCATCTCGTCGGCGGTGGTCACCACTTTCGATGCCGCCGAATAGGCTTGTTGGGCGATAATCATCTTGCTGAATTCGTCGGCGATGTCGACGGTCGAGGATTCCAGCGCCGAGGATTGGATGGTGGCGGTCGATCCCTCGCCCGCATTCTTCAGCAGATAGCCGCCGGAATCGCCGGTCGGCAGATAGACGTTGCCGGAGATCGCCTGCAGCCCATTGGGGTTGGCGAACACCGCGATCGGGATCTGGTAGATCGGCCGGGTGAGGCCGTTCTCGAAATTCGCCGTCACCAGGCCGTCTTCGCTGATCGAGACGTTGACGAAAGCGCCGTACCGCGCGCCGTCCGCTTCCAGCGTGTCGATCTCGACGTCCGGGTCATCGTCCTCCGAGGCGTATTGCGTCAGGCCGTCGGCCGATCCGCTCTCGCCCAGGTCGAAGGCGATCGTGCTGTCGGCGGCGCCGGTGGTCCAGCCGCTGACGGTCAGCGTGACATCCGCGGGCGAGAGGCTGGCCAGCGTGCCGTTGGAGTTGAAGGTGATCGCGATCGGGCCTCCGCTGCTGGTTCCGGTCTCGGTCGTGCCGTCGCCGGAGGCCGTCGGATTGCTGAAGTCGAGCTCCCAGGAATTCTCCGCCGTCTTGGTCCAGGTCAGCGTCACGTCGTGCGACAGGCCGAGTGAGTCGAACAGCTCGACATCGGTGGTGAAGGCATCGCCGATCTCGGCATCGGCCGGCAGGTTGGCGGCCAGCTCGACCGCGCTCGTGGGCTCGGCGGTTCCGGAGATGCTGTCGATATCGATCGGCTCCAGGTCGGTAACGTTGCTGACGCCACTCAAGGGATCGCCGTTCTCGTCCACCGGGTAACCGAGCAGAACATAACCCGCGGCATTGGCCAGCTGCCCGTCATCGTTGGTGCTGAACTGGCCGTCACGGGTATAGGCGTAGCTGACCTTGCCGTTGTCGCCGATCTGCGCCACCACGAACAGGCCGCTGCCGTCAAGCGCGAGCGAGGTGGAGGAGGATGCGCTCTGGATCAGGCCCTGCTGGCTCACAGAGTGCTGGGAGCTGACCGACACGCCGCCGGACGCGTAGCCGACGCTGCCGTATTGCTGCGTGACCAGCGCGGAGAAATTGGCCGAGGTCGACTTGTAGCCGACCGTGCTGCTGTTGGATATGTTGTCCGAGATCATCGCGAGCGCCTGGCTCTGCGCCTGCAGCGCGGAGACGGCGGAATTGATGGCTCCTCCAAGACTCATGGCACAGTACCTTCCGTTTCGATGTGGATATCGCGGGGCGGATCGGCCCGGCGTCAGCTGTCGGATTGGATCGCGATGACGTCGTCGATTTCGAGACTGATGTCGCCGATCTGCAGGGTGATGTCGCCATCCTCGGTCGAGACCTTGGTCACCTTGCCGAACGAGGTGACGCCGGCGGAAACCGCGTTGCCGTCGTCGTCGGTCGCGACGACCTCGAGGCGATAGGGGCCGTCGGCGAGCTGATTGCCGTCGGCATCCATGCCGTCCCAGCTGAACGTGTGGGAGCCGGCATCCAGTTCGCCATCCGCCTCATAGACCACGTCGCCGTTCTGATCGACGACCCGCAGGGTCACGGAATCTGCTGTGTCGTCCAAGTTATAGCTCCAGGTTGCCTGCCCGTCCTGCAGAGGGGCGTAGTCGCTGTCGATCTCGACCGTCTTGCCGACGTAGCTGAGCGCCAGCGTATTCACCGACCACGAGGTGAGATCGCGGATTTCGGAGAGCACGTCGTTGGTCTCGATCTGCTGCTCCACGCTCGCGTACTGGACGAGCTGATTGGTGAACTCGCTGGTATCCATCGGGTCCAGCGGATCCTGGTTCTGGATCTGGGTCGTCAACAGCGTGAGGAATGTCTCGTAATTGTCGAACAACTGCTGGGTGGTGCTCGAGCTGGTCGTCGATGTCGCGGCGGTCGTGCCGGTGAGTGAAGATAGGCTGGTCACGGTCATTGTCGCCCCCTGTCGCGTCGGGTCATGGTTCTTAGAACGCGCCAGCCGGCGAAACCGGGCGCGCCGTTCGCATTTTTTCCGTCCACCGCGCGACAGCGAAAGAAAGTGCGCCCGGTTCCGCGCCACCGGCCGTTCAAAGGACAGTCAGGGTTCCGCTGCGCATCGCTTCGGCCATGACGACCGAGACCGCATGCGACGGCTGACCTGGCCGCAACCCTAGAGGAACTGGAGGTTTCCAATGCCCGTTATCGGCACCAATACCGCGGCCAACACCGCCGTCCGGTATCTCAACCTGAATTCGAGCGCGGAATCGAGCTCGGTCGCCAAGCTGGCCAGCGGCTCGCGCATTACCCGGGCATCGGACGATGCCGCC
>DASYRS010000072.1:0-2285 GCA_036004205.1 Dongiaceae bacterium | reverse complement strand
CGTGTCTCAGAGCTGTTCTTGTCCAACCCTCGCGCCATGCCGTCTCCCATCGGTCACAGCCCGTCGCGAGATTGGCGGGGAGTATAGAAATTTGCGCTTCCGCCGCAAGCCCGGAATTTATCATTCATACCGTTGTAATTATTGAATAAAAGGGAAACCATCAGACTCCGGGGGTGGTCAGCTTGGCCAGTTCGACGGCGGCCCGGAGCTCGATCTCGTCCAGAATCGCCATCAACTTAGGGTCGTCGACCTGCTCGCGCCGCGCCCGGACAAGCTGGGCGAGCTGTTCGAGCCTGGCGCGCGGGATCGCTCCCAGCAGCAGGCCAAGCCGGATTTCTTCGAGATCGTCGAGCATGGCATCGCCGCGCTGGATGGCACGTTGCCGGGCCCGTCGCTCGGTCGAATCGGGCGCGCCCTGTAACGCCAAGACTGTAGAAACCCCGCCGAGGCCAACGGTTCCCCCGACCGCGCTGTTGCCGCCGGCCGCAGCGCTTTCCTCATGCAAGGCGGCCGCGAAGCCGCCATTGCTGGCGGGCTGTGCGGTGCCGACACGGCGGGTCGCGGTTGGTCTGACTTGTGTTGGGTCGATCTTCATTTATGCGCGGCGAATCTTCCGGGATTCAGGGCGCCCGTAATAACTCCGGCCACAATGGCGCGCTATCGCTAACAAGGGCTTAACATGGCCCCGAAGCGCTTGCCAGCACAGGAAATTCCTGCCGCATCGGGGTCCGAAACGCCACCCGCCTCGCAAAAAATGGCAATGTAAATCAAATACTTATGTTGCGACGCTGAGTGGCATGAGAGTTGCTTATTCCAGGCTAAGAAATGCCATGAGCCGTGCCGAAGGAACATCATGTTGCTGCATTCGATCACGCGATTCTGGGTCGGACTCTGGCGGATCAGCTGGCGCCTGGCGCTGGCCGTCGCCCTGGTGTCGCCGGGCATGATCTCTCCGGCCGCCGCCACCTCGCGCATTAAGGACATCGCCGATTTCGAGGGTGTGCGCGAGAACCAGCTGGTCGGCTATGGCATCATGGTCGGCCTCAACGGCACCGGCGATGATCTCAAGAAAAAGGCGGTGTTCACGCGCGAAAGCCTGATCGGCATGCTGGAACGCCTGGGCGTCAATGCGCGCGACGAAGACCTCGAGACCAAGAACGTTGCCGCAGTGATGGTGACGGCGAGCCTGCCTCCCTTCTCCCGCCAGGGTTCCGAGATCGACGTGACGGTGTCCGCCCTCGGCGATGCCAGCAGCCTGCAGGGCGGCACCCTCTTGGTGACCCCGATGCTGGGCGCCGACGGCGAGGTCTATGCCGTCGCCCAGGGCCAGATCACGATCGGCGGCTTCTCCGCGTCCGGCGCGGCGGAATCGGTGCTGCGCGGCGTGCCGACCAGCGGCCGGATCGCGCGCGGGGCAATCGTCGAGCGCGAGGTGCCGTTCGATCTGGCCGCGCTGCACACCGTGAATATCGCGCTGCGCAATCCGGACTTCACGACCGCCCGGCGGATCGCCGATGCGATCAATACCCAGCTCGACCGCGATGTCGCTTATCCGCAGGATTCCGGCACAGTGGTGCTGAACGTCGCGGCCGGCGGCGGCGACCCCGCCGCGCTGCTGACCGACGTCGAATCGCTGCCGATCGAACCCGATCTGCCGGCGCGGGTGGTGATTGACGAGAACACCGGCGTCATCGTGATGGGCGACACCGTGCGCATCAGCAAGGTGGCGGTGGCCCAGGGCAACCTCACCATCCGCATCACCGAGACGCCGCAGGTTTCGCAGCCCAATCCGTTCTCCAATACCGGCGTCACCGTGGTCGTCCCGCGCACCAACGTGGAAGTGCAGGAAGACGGCAACCGCAAACTGGCCGTGCTGGATTCCGGCGTGACGCTCGAGGAGCTGGTCGCCGGCCTCAATTCCCTCGGCGTCACCCCGCGCGACATGATCTCGATCCTGCAGACCATCAAGACCGCCGGCGCGCTGCAAGCCGACCTCATGGTGCAGTGATGACGATGGCCGCCAGCACCGCCGTTCCGTCCGCTCCGCTCGATCGCTTCGGCGCGTTGCGCCAGAGCACGTTGGGGGGCGCGGCGCCCGCGGTCGACGCCAAGGACCTGGCCAAGCTCAAGGCGACCGCGCAGGATTTCGAGGCTTTCTTCGTCACCCACGCGTTCGAGGACATGTTCGCGGATGTGTCGAGCGATCCGCTGTTCGGCGGTGGCGAGGGCGAGGACATCTTCAAGTCGTTCCTGCTGCAGGAATATGGCAAGCAGGTCGCCAAGGC
>DASYRS010000071.1:0-1740 GCA_036004205.1 Dongiaceae bacterium | reverse complement strand
AGGGCGTCGACTTCGTGTTCGAGAACTTCAAGCGCATGCATGGCGGCGAGATCTTCGTGCCCAAGATCCCCTCGTCCCGCATCACCGACCTGGCCGAGGCGATCGCGCCGGGCCTGGCGCACAAGCTGATCGGCATCCGGCCGGGGGAGAAGCTGCACGAAATCATGTGCCCGCGCGACGACTACCACCTGACGCTGGAGTTTCCGGCGCACTACGTGATCAAGCCGTCGATCAGCATGGGCTATGCCGTCGACTACGCCACCAGCAAGACCGGTGAAGCCTCGAAGCCGGTGGTCGAGGATTTCGAATACAGCTCCGGCACCAACCCGCATTTCCTGAGTGTCGCGGAGATCCGCCGGCTGCTGGAGGTCGGCGCGTGATTCCCTATGGCCGGCAATCGATCGACGAGGCCGACATCCAGGCGGTGATCGAGACCTTGCGATCCGACTGGCTGACCCAGGGGCCCGCGGTCGGCAAGCTCGAGGCGGCGTTGGCCGGATTGTGCCGCGCGCCTCATGCCGTCGCCGTCAACAGCGCGACCTCTGCCTTGCATGTCGCCTGCCTCGCCATCGGCGCCGGGCCGGGCGACGTGGTGTGGACGGTTCCCAACACCTTTGTCGCCTCCGCCAATTGCGCCCGGCTGTGTGGGGCCGATGTCGATTTCGTCGATATCGATCCGCGCACCTACAACATCAGCGTGCCCGCGCTGGAGCGCAGGCTGGGCGAGGCCAAGGCGTCTGGCCGATTGCCGAAGGCCGTCATCCCGGTCCATTTCAGCGGCCGCGCGCCGGACCAGGAGGCGATCTGGGTGCTGGCGAAGGATTACGGGTTCCGCGTGATCGAGGATGCGTCGCATAGCGTCGGCGCCACCCACAAGGGCGAACCGGTCGGCTCCTGCCGCTGGTCCGACATTGCGATTTTCAGCTTCCATCCGGTGAAGATCGTGACCACGGCCGAGGGCGGCCTTGCCACCACGCACGATCCTGAGCTCGCCGAGCGCATGGCGCGCTTGCGCACCCACGGCATCACCAAGGACGAACGCCTGTTGTCCAGCAAGGACGAAGGCGGCTGGTACTACGAGCAGATCGAGCTTGGGCTGAACTACCGCCTGACCGACATGCAGGCCGCGCTCGGCCTCAGCCAGCTCCGGCGGATTGATCAATTCCTGCGCCGCCGCCGCGAACTGGTGGCGCGCTACGATCGGATGCTGGCCGACGTGCCGGTCACCCGCCCCCTTACCGACCTGCTCGAGGAAAGCGCCTGGCATCTCTACGTGATCCGCATCGATCCCACGCGCGCTGGCCGGACGCGCCGCCAGGTCTACGATGCCATGCGCGCCGCCGGCATCGGCGTGCAGGTGCACTACATTCCGGTCCACCTGCAGCCCTACTACCGCGCCCTCGGCTTCAAGCCCGGCCATTGCCCGGAAGCGGAGCGCTATTCCGATGAGGCGCTGAGCTTGCCGCTCTATCCAGCGATGTCGGACGCGGATCAGGATAAGGTCTTGGAGGCGCTCCGCGCCGCGCTGAGATAGAGGCCAGGAACCGTGACGGAGGAACCATCCGACTATCGTCTCGTGCGGCAACCGGAAGGGTTCCAGTCGGTCGATCCCCTGCCCGATCCGCAGGCCTTGGCGGCGTTCTACGCAAAGCTCTACTACCAGGTGCCGCAATCCGCGAGCTACCAGACGACATACTCGTCCGACGAGATGGAGCAACGATATCTGCGCGGCCGCGTCGC
>DASYRS010000070.1:0-6162 GCA_036004205.1 Dongiaceae bacterium | reverse complement strand
GCGGGCGGGCCAAGCTCGACGTGCCGTTCCGCTCGATGATCTCGTACGAATCCTAGGAGGCACTGCTTGGCTCTGACCATCTATGGAACAGCGCGCTCGCGCACGTCGCGGGTGCTGTGGATGGCGAAGGAGCTGGGGCTCGACTTCGAGCATGTGCCGCTGATGATGGGCGATCCTGCGCTGAAGCAGGCGCCGTTTCTCAAGATCAATCCGGCGGGGCGCGTGCCGGCGATCGACGACAACGGCTTCGTCATGGCGGAATCGCTGGCGATCAACCTCTATCTGGCACGGAAGTATGGCGACCGGGCGACGCCGTCGCTAGCACCCGGCTCGCTCGAGGAAGGAGCCAGGATCTGGCAATGGTCGTCATGGGCGATGACGGACCTCGAGGGTCCGCTGAACCTCGTCCACCTGCACCGCAACTTCTTCCCGCCGGAGAGGCGCGATCCCAAGCTTGCCGCGGCTGCGGAGGCGCAGGTGCAGCGGCCGTTGGCGATGCTGAACTCAATCCTCGCTGACAGCGCCTATCTGTTGAGCGGGCGATTCACGGTGGCGGACCTCAACGTCGCCTCAGTGCTGTCGGCCTCGCGCCTTTCGGCCATCAGCATGGCGCCGTTTCCGCATGTCGCCGATTGGGCGAAACGCTGTCAGGGACGGCCGGCCGCGGTAGCGGTGCAGGCGATGCGGGAGGCTGGACTCTAGCTCAGCGCGGCCGCGACCTTCTCCGCCAGTGCCAGCAGCGCGCGGTCGCTGCCGCGCGGGCCGACGAGCGAGAGGCCGACCGTCGCGCCGCCGACCAGGCCCGCCGGAACTTGCACCTGCGGCAGGCGGCCCAGCCCGGCAATGCAGGTCAGGCTCAAGGTGCGATCGCGGAACTGCGTCAGCTCTTCCTTGCCTGCATCGAGACGCGGGGCGATAGTGCCGGCGCTCGGCGTCAGCAGCACGCCGTCCAGCCCCAGCAGGCGGTCGAGATGCGCGGCGACCCGGGTTCGGAAATCCTCGTCGTCGCCCTCGGGCGTGGCGGAGACCGACTTGGCGAGCGCGAAGCGTTCGGCGATCTCGGGCCCGAATTTCGGCTTGCGCGCCTCGATCCAGGCGCCGTGAATGGCCCAGATCTCGCGCGGCTGCAGGCGGCGGAAGCGCTTCAGCCATTCAGGCAGGCCGCCTAACTCGGTGGCGAGGTCGAACTCCGCGGCGACCAGGAGGGCGGCGCCCGCTTTGGCGATCGCGTCCCGCACGGCGTCGGCGACCGGCCGCTCGGCGATCGCGAACGCATCGCGCGCGACATAGAAGCGGCTGAGAGCGATGCCTGAACGATCGGCCGGCAGCAGCACCTCGCCCGCGCGCCGGAGCGTCTTGGCATCGCGGGCGAACCAGCCGACGGTGTCGAAGCTCGGCGCCAAGGGCATTACGCCGGCGATGTCGACGGCGCCGTGGGTGGGGCGAATGCCGAAGATGCCGTTGAGGCAGGCGGGAATGCGCACCGAGCCGCCGGTGTCGCTGCCGAGCGCGAGATCGACGATGCCATGGCCGACGGCCGACGCGGAGCCGCAGGAGGAACCGCCGGGGACGCGGTCCGGCGTCACCGCGTTGCGCGGGGTTCCATAGTGGAAGTTCTGGCCGTTGAGGCTGAAGGCAAGCTCGTCGGTGATGGTCTTGCCGACCATGCGCGCCCCGGAATCCAGCAGTTTCTGCACGGCGGGCGCGTTCCCGGCGGCAGGCGCGTGGCTGGCCAGCCAGTCCGGATTGCCGCAGCCGGTGACACGGCCGGCGATATCGAAGATGTCCTTGGTCGCGAACGTCAGGCCCCGGAGCGGACCGCCGGCAGCGCCGGGAATTTCGAAATCGCCATGCGGGCAGAAGGCTCCGGTCGCCAGAGCGGCTGCAGAGAGACTCATGTCTCGGTGCCGTCGCCCTTGGTCTCGATTGGTTCTTCGTCGCCGTCCTCCTGCGGGTCCAGACGGCGGATGATGATGTCGCCGTTGGGCAGGATTTCCGGCGCGGCATAGCGCGGGACGGTCGTAATGAGTAGGTCGAGCGCTCGCATCATCTTGGCAAGCGCTTCGTTGGCGAGCCGTTCGGCTTCCGCGGTGTTGTTCTGGATGGAATCGGCGTTCGCTGCCGCAATCGGCGCGGCCAGCAGAGCCAGGGCAAAAAGCGCTAAGAGACGCGTGCGCATCGCGGCCTCCCTCTCGATAAGGCGATTGTCCGTATCCTGAGCCGATCCGTGCAGCAATTCCAGCGTTCCATCGCCTCGTCCTATCACAAAGCGGGGTGCAGCCATGCATTCGGCCGGCTTGACACGATTTTGGCGTTCCTTGCTCTAATGACGGGCTACTTGTGGGGGAGTTGAGGTCATGGCGATGGATTCCAGGCACCCGTTCGTGCTGGACCGGGATGCGTTCGACGCCCTGGGCAACGAGACGGTCAGGATGCTCGGCGCCTATCTGCGCGCCTTGCCCGGAGAGCCGGTCGACCGCGTGGTGCCGAAGGAGGTTCGGCAGAGGCTGATCTCGCTGCCGCTGCCGGAACGAGGGCAATCGCCGGAGGAGATCCTGGGATTCCTGCGGCGCGAGATCATGCCCTGGCCGATCGCAACCGGGCACAAGCGCTCCTATGGCTGGGTCAATTCGGGGCCGGCGCCGATCGCGCTGCTGGCGGACGCTGTCGCCAGCACAATGGATTGCGGGCTCGATGGCTACGACCACTCGGCCATTTTCCTGATGGCGAGCCTTGGGCGCTGGATCATGGAGCTGGTCGGGTTCCCGACCGAGGGCAGCCTGTGCATCCTGCTCAGCGGCGGGTCGTCGGCGACGCTGAACGCACTGACCACCGCGCGCCATCGCGCGGCCGCGCGCGACGGCTGGAACATGCGGACCGAAGGGCTGCAGAGCGGGCGCAAGCGCCTCATCCTCTATAGCAGCGCGGAAGGCCATTCCTCGATCCAGAAATGCGCCGAGCAGCTCGGCATCGGCACGGACAATCTGCGGGCGATCGACGCCGATGCCGATTTCCGCATGAAGCCGTCGGCGCTGCGCGCCGCCATCGCGGCGGATCTGGCGGCCGGGCACCTGCCATTCGCGATCGTCGCGTGCGGCGGGGCCACCAACACCGGCGCCATCGATCCGCTGGGCGAGATCGCGGACATCGCGGCCGAATTCGGCGTCTGGCTGCATGTCGACGGCGCGTTCGGCGCCTGGGCCGCGCTCGATCCCGCCTATCGCGACCAGTTCCGCGCCTTCGCGCGGGTGGATTCGATCACACTCAATCCCCACAAATGGCTGCAGGTGCCGATCGATTGCGGCGCGCTGCTGACCCGCCATCCCGAGGCGCACCGCGCGGCCTATTCGCTGACGCCGGACTATCTGGAGGCCGGTCACAGCGAGGCGCCGTGGCCGTATGAGCACATGTTCCAGCTCACCTACGCAAACCGGGCGCTCAAGGTTTGGGCCGCGATCGCGCGCCTTGGCCGCGCCGGCGTTGCCGAACTGGTGACGCGCTGCAACGCCCTTGCCAAGCTGCTGGAGCGGCGTGTGCGGGAAGCGCCGGATTTCGAATTGCTGTCGCCGGCTTCGCTGTCGGTGGTGAATTTCCGCTACCGGCCCGCCGCAAGCACGCTGGATGAACCGGCCCTCGACGATCTCAACGAGCGCATTTCAGAAGCGATCAGCGCCAGCGGCGAAGCGCACATCCCGACGACACGGGTCCGTGGCAAGGTGTCGCTGCGCGCCTGTTTCCTGCATTACGAGAACAATGACAGCGACGTCGAGCACCTGATCGGGCTGGCGCGGCGGATCGGCACCGAGCTCGCGCGTCGGTCGTAGCCGTTGGCGTCCCACGGGGGACGCTACCGGATAGTGTGATGGGTTCAGTCGAATCGAATTTGGGCGGCAGGTGCAGCGTCCAAGTGCCACAGGGGGCGTCCCTTTTGACCGGGACGGAGCAAGGAGTTGGAACCTAACGGCGATCAAGACGGCGGGACCCGTGCTGTTTCCCGCCAAGGTCTTGCGCCGTCATCCATTTGTCAGGATTGCCGGGTCTAATTTGCGCTGGCTTCCGCGCGTTTGAGGCCGTAGTTTCCACCTGCCGCTTGGCACACCCTGGCGGCGCGACCCCTGATAGGACAGCCTCATGCTCAGCCCGGTTAACGATGATCGCGATTATGCCTCCTTCGTCCGGCAGTTCGAACAAACGGGTTTCGCCCGCGTCCCCCTGACCGATGCCATGGCGCGCAAGATCGACCGCATCTACGGCCTCGGGGAGGAGTTTTTCGTGCGCTCGGAGGCGGACAAACAGTCTTATTCGATGCAGTCCTTCGTCGAGGGCTATCGCGAACTCGGCCCGGAATACTCCCAGGTGCCGGAGCGGCCCGATTTGACCGAGTCCTTCTCTGCCTGGAACCGCAACCGCGACCGGCCGGAGGTCGAGGAAGTGGTGGGCGGTCTCGAATTGCACCGCGCGCTGCGCGAGATATCCGACGAGATGTCGCTGATCGTGCGCGGCATCTTCCGCGCCATGGCGGATACCTGGGCGCCGGGCAGCCCGGAGCTGCGCTTTTACAACGGCACCTATGTGCAGCTGAACTACTACGAGCCGTCGCGGCACAGCGCGGAGCTGCTGCAGGACTCGCATGAGGACGCCCACTTGCTGACCCTGGTGAAGGCCAACGCGCCGGGCTTGGAGATCGAAGTCGACGGGACCTACGTGCCCGCCGGAGCGGACGGCAATGAGATCGTATTCATGCCGGGCAGTCTCCTGTCGCTGATGACCGGCTACAAGATCAAGCCGGGGTATCACCAGGTGCGCAACACCCATCGGCGCGACCCGCGCTCTTCACTGCTGCTGTTCGTCAATCCGGAGACCGACCAGAAACTCGAGCCCTGGATCAAGAACGAGAGCAACGCCGGCATCGACATCATCGAGCGGGCGAACGAAGGGCCGAAGCAATTCGGCATGCCGACGCTGGCGGACGGCAATGCCGGCGAGGCATTCCCGGAGTTGATGGAGCACAAGGAAACGGTCCTCGCCGAGCAGTCCCAGCCGGTTCGGGCCAAGCGCTAGCACGGCATCCTCCTCGCGCTTTCGCGCCCGTGCCAACGCACCAGTGACGGTCCGTCCGCCACGTCGCCATCGCCAATCCAGCTTGAATCCAGGATTCTTTGCCGAAGTGGGGCCGAGTGGACAGAATCCGATCGGCCAGCTATTGACCGGCCACGGCGAATGCCGACAGGAGAGCTTCGGGGCACGATGAGAAGAGCCGGTCTTGTGAAATTTGTCGACTCTCAACGGGCGGTTCTGATCTTTCTCGGCATTACGACGCTCATCGCGCTCGGCGTCGTTCTAGGATCCGGGCGTGAGGGTGTCCGGGTACTGGATGTCCTGACCGGCATTGTCGCGGCTGTTGCGGCATTCGTAGCCTGCGCCAGACTGACGCTCGGCACCCCAAATGCTGCAGCGCGCCGAGGCTGGCAGGTGGCGCTCGCACTCTTGGGCCTGATCTGCCTCAACCAGTTTGCCGACCTCTTCAGCGCTCGCGCCACGACCGATCTCGCCGTCAATGACGCGACCAATCTCCTCCTGGTGGCGGCGGCTCTTGCCCTCCTTCTCCTGGCTGCCCGCTTCGATCCGATGCCGCCTGTCGCGCGGGTCATCCTCTGGCTGGCCCTTGCCGTCCAGCTGGCGGGAGTGGTTGCTGCATTTGCGGGCCCGGCGGAATGGATCGTCGCAGCGGATTTCCTGGCCCTGATCTCGATCCAACTCTATCTGCTGGGGACGGTATGGTTCGTGGCGTCCGTGTGCCGCGATCTGTTCGTCATCCAGCACCGCGCTTCGGACGTTGGCGACTTTGCCCGTTACCTGTACGCGACCTCGGGCTTGTTCAAGAAGGTCCGCCATCCGCGCATCGGCAATTATACGCTGCCAGGCCACAAGCTGGCGTTCGTTCTGGTCCGCTTGCTTTCGTGGTTCCCGACGATCGCGCCGCGCGTGCGCGACAAGTTCGGAGTCGGGCTGTGGCACCAGTTCCGCGACCTCTGCGTCGTCGCGATCCGCCATGGTCTCGATGCGCAGGTCTACTACATGTTCGAGCTCTATCGCAGCGAACGTCGCGCCCGCACGTCCGGCTATCTCACGCGGTACGAGATGAAGAACGGCCTGTACAAG
>DASYRS010000069.1:0-10145 GCA_036004205.1 Dongiaceae bacterium | reverse complement strand
GAACACGCCGAACTCGCCTGGATCTTCAATTGCGTCGCGCGGATCGGCTGGCTGAACCGCATGACCCAGTTCAAGGAAAAGGCGGGCAAGAACCGCGAGAACGCCTCGATCGGGCTCTACGCCTATCCGGTCCTGATGGCGGCCGACATCCTCGCCTACAAGGCGACCCACGTACCGGTGGGCGAGGACCAGAAGCAGCATCTGGAGCTGGCGCGCGACATCGCGCAGAAGTTCAACAACGATTACGGCGTGCAGTTCTTCCCGCTGCCGGAGCCGGTGATCGGCGGGCCGGCCGCGCGCATCATGTCGCTGCGCGACGGCGCCAAGAAGATGTCGAAGTCGGACGAGAGCGACTACAGCCGCATCAACATGACCGACGATGCGGACGCCATCGCGCTCAAGTTCCGCAAGGCCAAGACCGATCCCAACCCGCTGCCTGGCGCCGACAGCCTCGACGACAAGGGCGAGGTGAAGGACGAGGCCCTGGCGGCGCGGCCGGAGGCCTTCAACCTGCTCTCGATCCACGCCGCTTTGTCGGACGTGACCTTGGCCGACGTGGTCAACCGTTTCGCCGGCCAGGAATTCTCGCGCTTCAAGGGCGAGCTGACCGACCTCGCGGTCGCCAAGCTGGGCCCGATCAATGCCGAGATGAAGCGCCTGCTGGCCCATCCCGACGAGCTGGACGCCCTGCTGCGCAAAGGCGCGGAGCGGGCCCAGACCATCGCCATGCCAATTCTGCGCGAGGTGGAGGAGATCGTGGGGTTCCTGCACTGAGCTTGCCGGACGGGGGTCCGATCACCACCTCTCCCAAGTCGCCCCACTGGAAGTAGGCCTTATGACCGCCGACCCGTTCCTCGATTCACCGGCCGACACGCCGAAATTGCCGGGCGCCGGCCGGCGCTGGCTGAAGCGGTCCAAGTGGATCGCCCTGGTCATCCTGGTCGCGCTGATCCTGTACTACCCGATCGGCATGATCATCGTTCACCGGATCGACGACGACCCGAATTTCACCGCGACCAATGTGCCGCAGGGCGGCAGCAAGGCGGTCGCGCTGGCGGCCGCCCTCATCCAGCGCGAGGTCGTCGGAACCTCCTGGCCGGCCAACGATCCATTCTTCATGCCGGGCTACGCGCTCGACAACATGCCGAATTTCCAGCACGGGATTCAGCAGGCGCTGGCCCGCTTCGCGACCGAGATGGCGGATCAGATCGGTCGCTCCCGCGGTTCCGCCAGCGCCGATCCCGACCTCACCGAGGCGCGCGGGCTGCTCAATTACGCGCCCGACGTCTGGTACGTCAGCTCGGCCTCGCTCGCCGCCAATTCGGAGACCCAATATCTGAAGGCGATGGTCAAGCTGAACGACTACAACACACGCCTGGCCGCCGGTAAGGCGGCGTTCGAGCCGCGCTCCGACAATCTGATCGCCGCGCTGGACCGCATCGGCAAGGACCTCGGCGCCGCCTCCAATGCGATCGACCAGGAGATCGACCTTTATGCCGGCGATTGGTACGATCTGCAGGCCGACGATGTCTTCTACTACAACAAGGGCCTGCTCTATGCGAACGCCCTGCTGCTGCGCGACCTGGGCGTCGATTTCAAGGCCGTCCTGGATGAGCGCGGCGCCGGCAAGATCTGGCAACGCATGATCGATTCCATGGTAGAGGGCGCCAGCCTGCAGCCCCTGATCGTCATCAACGGGACACCGAATGCGCTGCTGGAGCCCAACCACCTGACCGCCCAGGGCTTCTATCTGCTGCGCGCCCGCACCCAGTTGGAAGAGCTGACGGACATCCTGCAGAAGTAATCAGAGGACAGAGATCAGATGTCAGTGAACAGATGGGCACAGCGTGAAATGCGTCTGTTCTCTGTTCTCTGTCCTCTGTAAACTGACTTAACGATTGGCCGCGGTCCCCGAGTCGCTGTCGCCGAAGACGCTCACATCATCCAGCATTTTCACATGATGCGTCTCGTCGACCGCCATCACCAGTCGAGGGGGATACCCGGCTGAGCGCGGATGCGCCGCGGCCGGGCGGAATGGATCGTAAGGACCGGGGGTCGGTCGCGCATGCTGGGCGCCCTGCTAGACTGGCTACTCAGCTTTCAAGTCTATCTGCCGATCGCCGAGATCTCGGTGTCGGTGCTGCTGTTGCTTGGCCTTGGCGGCGGCGTCGGTTTCTTGAGCGGATTGTTCGGCGTCGGCGGCGGGTTCCTGATGACGCCGCTGCTGATCTTCATCGGCGTCCCGCCGGCGGTCGCGGTCGCGACCCAATCGAACCAGACGGTGGCAACCTCGGTCAGTGGCGTCCTCGCCCATTGGAGCCGCGACAATGTCGACTTCAAGATGGGCACGGTGCTGTTGTCGGGCGGCGTGTTCGGCTCGCTGGTCGGCGTCACCTTGTTCTCCATTCTGCGCCGGTTCGGACAGATCGACCTCGTCATCAACATCGCCTATGTGATCTTGCTGGGTTCGATCGGCCTCATGATGTTCGCGGAATCAACCCGCGCGCTGCGCCGCGTGCGGCGTGCCCAGGGCCGCGCCGTGCCCCCGCGCAAGCTGCATCAGCACGTCTGGGTGCATGGCCTGCCGTTCAAGATGCGGTTCAAGAAATCGCGGCTCTACATCTCCGCCATCATGCCGATCGGGATCGGCTTCGTGGTCGGCATCCTCAGCGCGCTGCTCGGCGTCGGCGGCGCCTTCCTGATCGTTCCGGCGATGATCTACCTGGTCGGCATGCCGACGGTGATCGTGGTCGGCACCTCGCTGTTCCAGATCATTTTCGTCGCCGCCGTCACCACCATCCTGCAATCGGTCGAGACCCGCACGGTCGACGTGCTGCTCGCTTTCGTGCTGACCATCGGGTCCGTCATCGGCGCGCAGTTCGGCGGCCGGCTGGGCGCGCGCTTGCCGGGCGAGCAGCTCCGCTTCCTGCTGGCGCTGCTCATTCTCGCGGTCGCGGTCGGCCTGTGCTACGAGCTGGTGGCGACGCCGGACGATCTCTACGTCCTGCAAAGCCTGACGGGGTCGCGATGATGCGCCCGCTCGCTTTTTGCCTGATGGCACTCCTCGGCATGGCATTGGCCGGGGCCGCGGCCGCCAAGGGCATCACCGCGGACGTCGATGACCATCTGGTAGAGATCACCACCGACTTCGCCGGCCAGGATATCCTGGTGTTCGGGGCGATCGACGGGCCCGGCGATGTCATCCTGGTGATGCGCGGGCCGGCCGGCAGGGTTCTGGTCCACCGCAAGGGGCGCTTTGCCGGCATCTGGGTGAACGCGGATTCGATCGAGTTCGACGATGTGCCTTCGCTCTACGGCGTCGCCTCGTCCCGCCAGCTGTTCGAGATCCTGACGCCCGACGTTCTCGATCGCTATCAGCTCGGCGTCGGGCGGGTGCGGTTCGACGCGGTCGACAACGTGCCGGGCACCGGCCCGTTCCGCGCCGCCCTGGTCCAGCAGAAGAAGAAGCGCGGGCTCTATGCCGACCGGGTCGGACGCGTGACCTTCATCGGCGCGACCCTGTTCCGCGCCAATCTGCACCTGCCCTCCAACGTCCCGACGGGCACCTTCCTGATCGATGTCTATCTGGTGCGCGAGGGCAAGATCGTCGATGCGCAGAACATGCCGCTGGTGATCAGCAAGGTCGGGTTCGGCGCGGACATCTACAAATACGCCAATGCCAGGTCCATCGCCCAGCGTTTCGCCTATGGCGTGACGGCCGTGCTGGTTTCGCTGTTGACGGGCTGGCTGGCGCATCTGAGCTTCCGCAAGCGGTAGAGGTGAGCAATGAGCACCGACCCAGGTTCCGATCCCCAGGTTCAACCGGCGAGCGCGCAGCCCCCGGCGCAGGAACGCGTGTTCCTGGTGGTGGTCGACGAATCGCCCGAGCTGAAGGTCGCGCTGCGCTATGCCTGCCGCCGGGCCTTCCGCTCCAATGGGCGCGTCGCCATGGTGCATGTGATGGAGCCGACCGGCTTCGGCGACTGGATCGGCGTCAACCAGCTGATGAAGGACGAGGCGCGCCAGCAGGCCGAGGCCACCATGCAGAAGATGGCGAGCGAAGTGAACAAGCTGTCCGGCAAGATGCCGATGCTCTATTTCCGCGAAGGCGACCGGCGCGATGAATTGCTGCAGCTGATCCAGGAGGAGCCCGGCATCTCGATCCTGGTCCTCGCGGCCTCGACCGGTCCCAAGGGCCCGGGCCCGCTGGTCTCGGCCTTGACCGGCAAGTATGTCAGCAAGATGCGCGTGCCCGTCACCATCGTCCCCGGCAACCTCACGCCCGAGGACATCGAGCACGTGGCTTAAACGCCGGCCCGTGCTCGCGGCTTAGCGCCGCAAGCGCCGATAGATGAAGAGCAGCAGCAGCGAGCCCAGCACCGCGATGATGAGCGAGCGGATGTCGAAGCCTGTCATCGACCCCAGGTTCAGCTGCGAGGCGATGAACCCGCCGATCATTCCACCCGCGATGCCGATCAGGATGGTGACGATGATGCCGCCGGGATCGCGCCCCGGCATAATGAACTTGGCGATGATGCCGGCGACCAGGCCCACCAGAATCCAAGTCAGGATACCCATGCCAATCCCCCGCTGCACAGTGAGGCCCCGACGATAGCCAGTCGCCGGCCCGCTGTCACGGTTCGTTGTGAGGCTATCGGCGCGCGCGGCGGTAGATGAAAAGCAGCAGGGCCGAGCCGAGGATGGCGATGACCAGCGAGCGCGGATCGAATCCCTGGACCGTGCCGAGGCCCAGACGCGCGGCGATGAACCCGCCGATGAAGGCGCCCGCGACGCCGAGCAGGATGGTCATGATCCAGCCGGCGGGGCCGCGGCCCGGCATGACGATCTTCGCGACAACACCGGCGATCAGGCCGAGCGCGAGCCAGTAGACGATACTCACGAATACCTGACCTGCGTCATCATGCCGGAGAGCATGTGATAGAGGTTGTGGCAGTGGAACATCCACTTGCCGGGATTACCGGCATCGAAGGCAAGGGTGACGGTCCCGCCGACCGGCACCAGCTCGGTATCGCGCACGGCGCCGGTCACGCGCGTGCCGTTGATGGCGACGATCTGGAAATGATGGCCGTGCAGATGCATCGGATGGGACATCGGAGTGCGGTTGGTCAACGTCATTTCGACCCGCTCGCCCTCTTTCACCGCCAGGTGCGCGTGATGCGCCATGGTGGCCACCTCCTCGATGCCCCAGCGATAGGTCATCATCGAGCCGGTCAGGTCGATCGCCAGTTTGCGGTCCGCCGGCCGATCGGCGAGCGGTTCCACCGCCTGATAGCGCATCGACAATTCGCGGTCGATCGCGCCGATCGCCGTCGGAGCCTGATCCGCGATCTTCGCGACGCCGCCGCTCTTGGTCGCGAGGATGACGCCGGTCAGCGCGGTATCACCTTCACGCTGGAACAGAATCGGCCAAGAGCCCTCTTGCGCCGGCAGGCTCAAGCGCACATCGGCGCGCTGCGCGACCGCCAGGGGAAAGCGGCTGCCCACCACGGGCACGATGGACCTGCCGTCGACATCGGTCAGCGACCCTGACAGCGGCCCCAGATCGAGCATGAAGTTGCTGGCCGCCGCGGCGTTGATGATGCGCAGGCGCACGCGCTGGCCCCTCTCGACGCGCACGACCTCAGGATCGTCGAGCGTGCGGTCATTGGCCAGGAACGCATCGTACGGGACGTCGTTGAGATCCATCCCACCCATGTCCATCCCGCCCATATCCATCTGCGGCATGTCCATCTGCGACACATCCATCTGGGACATGTCGTGGCCACCATTGGCGCCCTGGTCGCTGTGATCGTGCGACATGCCCTTGGAGAGCCGGGCCAGGATCTGGTCCGGCAGCTGGAACGTGAAATCGTGCAGCAGGATCACGACCTCCTGCTCGTCGCGCGCCGCGTCCCTGGGATCGCGCACGATCAGGGGCGCCGCCATCATCGACTGCTCCTGCAGCACGTGGTGCGAATGCATCCAGTTGGTGCCGGGCCGCGCGACCGCGAAGTCGTACTCGTAGTGCTCGCCCGGCGCCAGCGGCGGCTGGGTCACGCCCGGCACGCCATCCTGATCGTTGGGCGGCGTCAGGCCATGCCAGTGGATGAGGGCCGCTTCCTGGGCCTCGTTCCTGAGGCGCACGCGGAAGCGCTCGCCGGCATTCATGACGAGGCCATGGGTGCCGTCAGCCTGCAGCAGGCCGAACACCTTTGCCGCCTTGCCCTTGACCTCGATGATGCGGGTGCCGATGGCGATCTGGGCTGGCTTGTCATGGGACGAGGCGCGCGCCACGGCCACGCCCAGCGATGCCGCGCCGATGGCGGCGCCGGCGGCCAGGAAGTGGCGGCGGGACAGTTCGGTGCGAATTGGGCGAATCATGACCCGAAACCTAATCCCGGCGCTCCACCTCGCCAAGCACCGACGCCGAACCCTGCCCCCTGGCAGCGACGCGATGCCGCACGGATTCGGGCTTTCCCTGGAACGCCAAGGCCCCGGCAGCTAGTCCGTTCGGCCTAGTTCGGAAATCCGGCGCGTTTTTGCGCCCGGTTAAGATCGTCTCAACCCGCTTAGTGGTATCCGGGGCGCCTCAATCGGGTACCAAGTCGCCATCCTCCAGAGGGCACGCCCGATGTCACGGGGCCGGAACGAACGCGGCAACGCAGCCTGCGATCGTTCCGGCTCCGACCATTTCCAGAAGTCAGAAGACAGAACAGGTCCTGCCTGAAACCCGACTTCCGACTTCTGACTTCTGATTACAGCGTTTTCTGCTGGGGGTCCGCCAACACCTGCTGCAGCAGCGATTTCACGCAGCGGTCGGCGGGGGTCGTCTCGGCCGCCTGGTCGCGGGCTTCGAGATAGGCGACGGCAAGGCCGGCATCGCCGGCATAGAGATAGAAATCCACCACGCAATCGGCGCCGGAATATTGCCAGATCTCGGCCGGCTCATCCTTGCGCACCTGCTTGGGCTGGCCGAGCGCGCGCGACAGGTCGGCATCGCCGAGGCCGATGAAAGAGGCGGGATCGCTGGAGAGGATGGGCGCGGCGGGCTGGGCGCTCGCGGGATCGGAGTCGGCTGGATGGGTCCGGTCGAACTCGGCAGGCGTTTGGCAAGCGGTGATGAGCAGCATCGCGCCGACAAGCGCGATCCACCGAAGCTCTCCGCGGCCAATCTGGCCAACTCGCATTTCGGGCCCCCGCCCAAAAGCACGCCGCCGGGTAGGGCCGGCAGGTCTCGAGAACCGATCGGCGCCGCCCTCCAGCGCCGACGGTCAAGCCATCAAACTGTTACGCGGCCGCTTCGCTGGTGCTGGCTTCCGGCAACGATTCGACGGTGCCGGAGATGATGCCGCCGCGCTCCACCTCGAGCTGGCCGTACTTCACCTTGCCGAACACCCGGCCGGTGGCGCGCACGGTCAAGCGGCCATGCACCGTGAGATCGCCGTCGAACCGGCCGCTGATGTCGGCGGATTCGATGTCGGCCGATCCCTTGAACTGGCCGGACGATGCGATGTCGATCTGGCGGCAATCGTTGAGCACCGCTTCGACGCGGCCTTCGACGACCAGGAAATCGCAGGTGCGGATCTCGCCGTTGAGGATGATCTCGCGGCCGACGATCAGCTTCTTATGGTCGGTCTCGCCGGCGCGCGGCGCGGAGGCCGGCTGTTCGCGGCGCTGGGTAAAGGCGCTGAGGTCGGGCGGACGGCGCGCGATCTCGGGCGCCGCGGGTCGCGATGCGGCGCTCGGCGTCGTCGGCGCGTCCTGGCGCAGATAGCTCTTGCTCTGATCGGCGGCCGTCGTCGCGGAACTGGTATCCGCGGTGGTTGGCGTCGACATCTCGTGGTCCTTCTTCTTTCCGAACATCTTAACCCTTTCCGTGAGGTCGGAGTGCGCCCCGTCCCCTCATCGCGGCATTCGTGGTGGTGGGCCGCAGCAGCCCTAGCGCACGACCCGGATTGCAAGCCCCTGGCTACGAATCGCTAGCCTAGGCCAATGGCTTGACAGCCTGAGTCGCGGTTCGTGTGTGGTTTAGCACATTCTGGGCTATATGCACCATAAAAGCCGCCCCCAACACCGGCGCCAACAGGTTGACGAACGGTATGGTCAAGCACACGGCTATCATGACACCGGCGATGGTAAAGGTTCGGTTATGGCGGCGGTGCAATTCGTGGGCGGTGGCCCGGTCCATGCGCCGGAACGCCACCATCTCGAAATACTCCCGCCCCAGCAGCCAGCCGTTCACTCCCCAGGTGATCAGCACATAGACCGGAAACACGATCAGGAACGGCAAAGCCAGGATATTGGCGATGAGGGCGATGGCCGCCAGTTTCAGCCCGTCCAGCACGGCCGCCAGCACCGGCACCGGCTTTCCGGGGGCCAGGAACGGGTAATGCTTGGCCTCGACCGCGTCGATCACCTCGTCGGCGAAGATGCCGGCGATGGCGGCGGCGACGCTGGGGAACAGGAACCAGGCGACCACCATGGCGGCGATGACGCCGCCGAACTCGGCCAGGCCTTCCAGCCAGCCGCCGAGGCCGGATAGCCAGCCGATCAGCAGGTAAACCAGCACCACGAACAGGATGTAGCCGACGATGGCGAGGCCCAGGGTCTTGCCGATCACCCGCCGGATCGGCGGGTCGTTCAGTTGGCCAAGGGTCTTGGCAATCGCGCTGAACACAGTTGTTTTCCTTTCGGAACAGATGGTTAGATTATATGGGGCGGCGCCCGACCGACTGCAAGGGATCAGCAATCAGGTATCAGGTATCAGAATGTGCGTCATGCGGTCCCGACCTCTGATTTCTGATACCTGATTCCTGACGACTGACTATACTCCGCCAACTTTTTTGGCCGGGTATAGCTGGGTTTTCATGTCTGAAGTCATCGACGTGGTCGGCATCGGCAATGCGATCGTCGACGTTTTGGCGCATTGCGACGATGCCTTCATCGAACGGATGGAGCTGAACAAGGGCGCCATGACCTTGATCGATGCCGCGCGCGCCGAGGCATTGTACCAGGCGATGGGCCCGGCGATCGAGATTTCCGGCGGGTCGGCCGCCAATACCACGGTCGGTGTCGCCAGCCTGGGGGGCAAGGCCGCCTTCATCGGCAAGGTCGGCAACGACCAGCTCGGCGGGATCTTCCGCCACGACGTGCGGGCCGCCGGGGTGCAGTACGACATCGCGCCCGCCAGTTCCACCACGCCGACCGCGCGTTCCATGATCCTGGTGACGCCGGATGCCGAGCGCACCATGAACACCTATCTCGGCGCTTGTCATGAGCTGACCCCGGCGGATATCGATCCGCATCTGATCCAGCGCGCCCGGGTCACCTACATGGAAGGCTACCTGTGGGATCCGCCGCTGGCCAAGGAAGCGTTCCTGAAGGCCGCGCGCATCGCCCACGACGCGGGGCAGGAAGTGGCGCTGACCCTCTCCGATTCCTTCTGCGTGCAGCGTTATCTGAAGGAATTCCAGGATCTCGTCATGAACCATGTCGACATCCTGTTCGCCAACATCAACGAGATCACGGCGCTGTGGGAGACCAACGACTGGAACGAGGCGGCGCGGGTGACGCAGCAGCATTGCGACCTCGCCGCCTTGACCCGCAGCGAAATGGGCTCCGTCATCGTGACGCCGGACGAGATGATCGAGATCGCCGCCTGGCCGATCGACCGCGTGGTGGACCTCACCGGCGCCGGCGACCTCTATGCCTCCGGCTTCCTCTATGGCTATACCCATGGCCAGGATTTCGCGGCCTGCGGGCGCATCGCCTCGCTTGCCGCGGGCGAAGTGATTTCCCATATCGGCGCCAGGCCCGAGACGCCGCTCGCCGAACTCGTTCTCAGCCGCGTGGTGTGATCATGCACACGTCAGGCCCATACGCTTCGGGAACACCGCCGACGCTTCGCTGAACCGGCGATCGTTGCTTCGCCGCTTCGACCGCGCGCTCGCTCACGAGCGGCGCGCCTTTTTTGCTCCGTTTGAAAGTCACGATCATGAAGTTGCGTAACATCGCCATCATCGCCCACGTCGACCACGGCAAGACCACCCTGGTCGACCAGCTCCTGAAGCAGAGCGGCGCCTTCCGCGCCAACCAGCAGGTGATGGAACGGGTCATGGATTCCAACGACCTGGAGCGCGAGAGGG
>DASYRS010000068.1:0-5017 GCA_036004205.1 Dongiaceae bacterium | reverse complement strand
GCCGCGCGGCGACCAGACCGGGGTGGCGTAGCGGCCCTGGCCTTTGCTGATGCACGCCACCCCCGACCCGTCGGCGTTCATGACGTAGAGCTGCTGCTCTCCGCCCCGGTCGGAATTGAACACGATGCGCGTGCCGTCCGGCGAGTAGGAGGGCGAAGTATCGATGGCCGGGTGGTCGGTCAGACGCTTCGACCGCCGGGTGCGGACGTCCATGACGTAGATGTCGGTGTTGCCGCTTTGCGCCAGGCTCATGATGACGCTGTTCCCATCCGGCGAGTAGCGCGGCGCGAAGGTCATGCCGGGGAAGTCGCCGAGCACCTCTTGTTGGCCAGTACTGATGCTAAAGAGGTACACCCGCGGTTTGTTCCCGTAATAGGACATGTAGGTGATGTCCTGTGCGGCGGGCGAGAAGCGCGGCGTCAGCACCAGGTCGGCGCCATTGGTCAGGAACTGATGGTTCTCCCCATCCTGATCCATGATCGCCAGGCGCTTCTGGCGGTTATCCTTCGGGCCGGATTCGGCGATGTAGACGATGCGGGTGTCGAAATAGCCGTCCTCGCCGGTGATGCGCTTGTAGATGTCGTCGGCCACGATGTGGGCCGCCCGGCGCCAGATGTCCTGGGTGAAGGTGTAAGAGTTGGAGAACATCTCCGCCCCACCGAACACGTCCCACAGGCGGAACTCGACGCTGTATTTGCCGCCCGCGCCCGGCTTCACCGAGCCCGCCACCACCGCCTGGGCGTTGATCAGGCGCCAATCTTGGAAGCGCGGCAGCACGTCGGAGGTGAGGCCCTGCTGGATGAAGGCGCGCTCGTCGATCGGCGCGAACAGGCCGGAGCGCTCCAGGTCGGCGGCAATGACGCGGGCGATCTCGGCGCCCAACTGGTTGTCGGCCGGGTTGGCGCCGCCGAACACCGGGACGGCAATCGGCATCGGCTCGACCACGCCCTTGGTGATGTCGATCACCGGCTCGGCCTTGGCGGGCAGCGCCCCCATGGCCAACGTCGTAGCCGCCAGCATCAACGCCTGCGCGGCAATCACCGCAGTCCGAACCGTCCAAACCATCGTCATGCCTCAGCTCTTGGATTTCGTTCTAGGATCTGTGCCGAATCGGCCGATTGGCCGAGATTTATACTGGTCCCCTGAAGCCTTGCCTACCGCACCCGTTGCAGGAACGGACAAAGTCCGGAGAGGTTCCTGGGAAGTTCCTGCAGCAGGATCGTGTCATTTGTGCGGCTTTCGATGTGCCGCCTACTGCACCACCTGGTCCGGATGGAAGCGGAGCACGATCGAGTCGTAGGTCTTGCCCGGAGGCAGCTGCAACGGGCTTGAGATCATCACGGCGCGGATCGCGCTTTCTCCCGCCTGTCTGAACATCGGGCTCGCGCCCGCGTTGATCACCTTTGCATTCGTGACCGTGCCATCCGGCTGCAGAATGATGCGGACCTCGATGATCATGCCGGTCAAATCGGGCGCTCCGGCAATGCTGCCCAAATTCCAGTTGCGCTCGATCTGGCCGCGGATGCCGTCCTCTTCGGACGCGGTCATCGGAATCTCGGATATGTTCTCGGTCTGCGGCCCGGTGCTCGCCTCCGCGGGCTTGGCTTCGGGCTTCTTGGCCTTCTCCGGCTTCTTGTCCGTTTCAGGAGCGGGCTTGTCGGGCGTCAGGTTCGCCAACAAGGCATCAAGTGCCTTGTCGTCTTTCTTTTGCCTTTCCTTTTCTTTCTTCTCCTTCTCCTTTTTCTCCTTTTCCTTTTTCTTCTTTTCCTCTTCCGCCTTCTTCTTCTCTTCCTCTTTCTTCTTTTCCTCTTCCTTCTTCTTCTCCGCGGCCGGGTCGGGGATCGCTTCGGCGACCTCTTCCTCGGGTTCCGGGGGTGGCGGCGGCGCGGCGGCGGCTGGTGGCGTCGGCGGTGGCGGCGGGGTTTCCTTCTTGGGTTCTTCCTTCTGAACTTCGGGCTGCGGCTCGGGCTGCTTGTTGGGCTTGCCCTCCTGTTGCACCTTGGGCGCGGCGGTGATGTCGGAGAGCTGCGCCAGCTCGATGCCGATGGCGCCCGGCAGCACTTCCGGCTCCCAGAAGATCGGCAGGCCGAAGATGACGAAGCCGATCAGGGCCGCGTGCAGGCCGACGCTCAGGAAGACGCCGGCGCCGAGCGACCCGCCGGTGGATCTCGGTTTGAACTGCGGCGGCTCGCTCTGCTTCGAGCCGATATGTTGCGAATAGGGAGTCACGCTCTCTCGCTGCGCTCTACGTTCACTGCGTCGCCTTGGGCGCCGTGAGGGCGCCGGCGCCCGTCTCAGCGGCCGGCGCGTTAGCCGGCGCATTGGGGGGCGCGGCCGAGTCCGAGATCAGCGCCAGGTGCCGGAACCCGGCCGAGACCAGCTGGCCCAGCACCTCGGCGATCGCGCCGTAATTCACCGCCTGGTCGCCGCGGATGAAAATCTTCACTTCCGGATTGTTGTTCGAGATTGCGGCAACTCTTGGGCCGAGTTGATCGGCGGTAAGTTCCGCTTCCTGAAGGAAAATCTTGCCTTCCTTGTTGATCGAGACGACCAGGGGCTCGTCCGGGTCGGACATTGCGGGAGCCTTGGTCTTCGGCAGGTCGACCGGCACGCCGACCGTCAGCAGCGGCGCCGTGATCATGAAAATGACCAGCAGCACCAGCATGACGTCGACCATCGGCGTCACGTTGATGTCCGCCATCGGATGGGACTTGCGCCGGTGGATGCCGCGTTGCGGCCTAGCGCCGAGCCTGACAGCCATGGTCAGTGCTTCTCCTCAAGCTGGCGCGAGAGGATGGCGCCGAACTCGCCCGCGAACGCCTCCAGCCGGTTGCTGTAGCGCGTGATGTCGTTGTTGAGCTTGTTGAAGGCGAGCACCGCCGGAATAGCGGCAACGAGGCCGAGGGCGGTCGCGAACAAGGCTTCGGCGATGCCGGGCGCCACCACGGCCAGCGAGGTGTTCTTCGAGCCGGCGATGGCAGCAAAGGAATTCATGATGCCCCATACCGTTCCGAACAGGCCGACGAACGGCGCCGCCGAGCCGACCGATGCGAGGAAGGTCATGTAGCGTTCGAGCTGATCCATCTCGCGGCCGAGCGCGATGTTCATCACGCGCTCGATGCGGTCGCGCAAACTCTCGCGCAGCGCCTCGTTGCTGAGCAGGCCCTTGGCGGCGGAGCGGCGCCACTCGCGCATGGCCGCGACGAAGATCGAGGCCATCGGATCGGTCGGCCGGTTGGAGATGCGGTCGAACAATTCCTCGAGCGAGCCGCCGGACCAGAACGCGTCCTCGAACTGCTTGGCCTGGGTGCGCAGCGCGCGCAGGCGGATCAGCTTGTGGATGATGATCGCCCAGCTCCAGATCGAAGCCAGCAGCAGCATGATCATGACGGCCTTCACGATCCAGTCGGCCTGGATGAAAAGGCCGTAGACCGAAAGGTCGTGCGCCGTGGCGCCGAGGCCGGGCCCGGTTGTCGCCATGGCGCCGTTCATCTGGTCCAGGGCCTGGCCTGGGTCAACCGGCGCGACCGGCACTGCCTGGGGTGCTTGTTGTTCCATCTCTCTACACCTGTGTCATTCGGATTGGTTCATGCGGGGGAGCACCCCGCGCACATAGTCGGGAATGCGGGCCGGCCGGCCGTCCTGGCCGATGCACACCACCAGCACCTTCAGTTCCGCCAGAACGTCGCCGCCGCGCAGCACGCGCTGCATCAGATCGACCGAGGCGCCGCCGAGCTTCCCCGCCACGGTCTCGACCGTCAGCATGTCGTCCAGCTTCGCGGGCTTCAGGTAGTCGATCTCGCAGCGCCGCACCACCAGCACCAGGCCGTCCCGCTTCATCATGTCGGCATGCGAGACGCCGAGGTCGCGCATCATCTCCGTGCGTGCCCGTTCGGCGAATTTCAGGTAGTTGGCGTAATAGACGATGCCGGCGGCGTCGGTGTCCTCGAAATAGACGCGGATCGCCTGCCGGTGGGACGCCATCGGGGCGTGGGGTCTCGCCATCCGTTTGCTCACGTCATTCATCGGCGGCATCGTTCGCTTGTGCCGCCAACAGATCGAGCTGCGCCTGGTTGCGCGGCGGCGTGAGGCCGAGATGGCGGTAGCCGGTGACGGTGAGCATGCGGCCGCGCGGCGAGCGCTGCAGCAGGCCCTGCTGGATCAGGAACGGCTCGATCGCGTCTTCGATGGTGTCGCGCTGCTCCGACAACGCGGCGGCCAGCGTTTCGACCCCGACCGGCCCGCCGCCGTAATGATCGGCGATCAGGCGCAGATAGCGGCGGTCCATCGCATCGAGACCGAGATCGTCGACATCCAGCCGCTTCAGCGTCTCGTCCGCGGCCTTCTGGTCGACCACCTTCATCTTGCCGACATTGGCGAAGTCGCGCACCCGGCGCAGCAGGCGGCCGGCGACGCGCGGCGTCCCGCGCGAGCGGCGCGCGATCTCCATCGCGCCGCTGTCGTCGAGATTGAGCCCGACGACGCGCGCGCCACGCCGCACGATGAGGTCGAGCTCCTTCGGTTCATAGAAGTTGAGCCTGAGAGGAATCCCGAAGCGCTCGCGCAGCGGCGTCGTGATGAGGCCGAGGCGCGTGGTCGCGCCGACCAGCGTGAATTTCGGCAGATCGATGCGCACCGAGCGCGCCGCCGGCCCTTCGCCGATGATGAGATCGAGCTGGAAATCCTCCATCGCCGGATAGAGCACTTCCTCGACCGCGGGGCTGAGGCGGTGGATCTCGTCGATGAACAGCACGTCGCGCTCTTCGAGATTGGTCAGCAGCGCCGCGAGATCGCCGGCCTTGGCGATGACCGGCCCCGAGGTGGAGCGGAAGTTGACACCGAGTTCGCGGGAAACGATCTGGGCGAGCGTGGTCTTGCCGAGACCGGGCGGGCCGACCAGCAGCACGTGGTCGAGCGCCTCGCCGCGCTTCTTCGCGGCGTTGATGAAGATCGACAGGTTCTCGCGCGCCTGCTGCTGGCCAACGAAGTCGGACAGCGTCTGCGGGCGCAGCGAGGT